>JAYFRN010000008.1 GCA_034925865.1 Oscillospiraceae bacterium
CGGATATGGCGGTAAATATATACTGTTTCAAAAGATTGGTGAGGGAATGATTCCTTATCCAGAGGTACTCGCAATGCGAGTCCAAGTTATGGATCGAATATTTGACGAACTTCCCACTCTGGAAGATATAGAAGGATTACGCATATTGCCAATTGATTTCCCTAAAAGAATTAATATGAATAGAGATCCAATATGGATGAGTGCATTGATATATTTACCAAAAAAATCATATTATCCTGCTAAATACCTTACTTACATCGGAAACTGCCAAGGACCCGCAAATAAAATGAATAATAAACGAGAAATCTGTTGGACTCATATAGATTCTTTGTATGAAGAACATCAGCGTTGGAATGGGATAGAGTACGAAACCATAGGAGATGGAGTGTACCGATATGTTCAAGAATCAAAATAACTCTTGAAGTTTATGACATTAAAAACAAAAGGACAAACAATATGGAAAAACGAATAATAAGCATAATATTTACAATAGCGCTGATATTCGTCTTCGGCGCGCCGATGTAGTTGGGACGGCGGCAATATCGCTGCCGAGATGCAGAACAATGCGGTAACGGTCACATATATCCGCGGCATAAACCTCATCGCTCCCGATGTGGACGGCGTAAGGACATATTACCTCTATAACGCTCACGGTGACGTGGTGAATCTACAGATTCGTCTGCGACTGCAATAAAATCCTATGACTATGATGCCTTCGGCGTTGAGAGGAACATAGCTTCCAGCGATATCAACCCGTTCAGATACTGCGGGGAGTATTATGATAAGGAGACCGGGGAGATATATCTCCGGGCGAGGTATTATAATCCTGCAACGGGTAGGATGTTCTCGGAAGATACTGTAACGTCACAGTTCAGTGAAATGGCGAATGGACAAAAGATTCCAGATCCACTAAGCCTTAACCTTTATACTTATTGCGGCAGTAATCCGATTCTTTACCAAGATGCAATCGGTCACATATTTATGCTGGTGACGGCAGCGATAGGCGCTGTTCTGGGAGGTATAGGCGGTGCTATCTACTCACAAATTAAATATGGTAAAGTAAGATGGCAAAACGTTGTTGCCGGAGCGGCTATTGGCGGTGTAATTGGACTAACAGGCGGAGCGGCAGCAGGTATAGCACTTGCAGGAAGTGTGACGGCTTCTACTGGTGCTGTAATTGCTGGTGGAAATGCATTAATTGCTACGGTAGGGACAGGAGGATTAGCTTCCGGTGGTAAATTTGTATCTGATAATTTTAAGATATTTGTAAATGCATTTAGTACTGCTGCACCAGCATTAGGAACGCAATTTGGTAAACTAGGTAAACTAGTAAAAAGCCCTAATATTAGTATAGATTGGGAAAATACTACACCTCATGGTTTAGAAAGAATGTTGGAACGTGGCGTTACTCAAAACATGGTTGATACATGGATTAAAACAGCTAAAGTGTTACAACAATCAGGTGATAAATTTTTATATGTTGCTCGCCAAGGTGTGGTTGTTTTATCAAAAGCAGGACAAGTAATTACAGCTTACGGAAGTAATTACTTTGATCAAAATATGCAAGAAATTGTTAATATATTATGGAAATATGTGAACTTCAAATGAACTCTATAAAATTAATCATAAATGAGTGGGATCCAATTGATCTTTTATTGCACGCTCCTGAAGATGAATATGCATTCGAAATAAAAGAAATAAAAAAACTACTTAATGATAATATTAATTTAGAAAATTTATCTGAAGGAATTTATGAAATTTTCAAATTAAATTTTGGTGACATATTTAAAAAATCAAAATCTGATTGTATATTAATAGCAGAAAAAATATTATTTATAAATAAATAATAACTTATTACTTTTGTCTTTATACTCATTGCTAGACCATTGAAGTTACGACAAGAGTTATAAATGGGGTAACACGCATTGTCGATGCATGGGTCAAAACGAGGTGATAAAATGATAACTTTCCTTGAAGTAAAGGGATTATTAGAACTTGAACAAGCTGAAAAATGGGGTGAAGCAGGAGAGTTGCTATACGATCTATGGTATAATGATAAAAGTAACGCTACTAAACTATGCCGGATTCTCTCTGAGTGTTGGTATGAGTTAACCGAATGGGATTGCTGTATTCAAAATAAAAATCTGTCCTTTGACTCTTTTAAAGAAACTTTGATTAATATTACACAGTATGGATTAACGCACTTTAATACTAATGGAAATTTTCTTTGGATGACTGGTTATATGATTTCATTGTTCCCCTATCTTTTTTATAATGGTGAGGCAGATGGTTTGTATAGTGAATGGGAAGAAAGAGGTAAAGATATGTTGCTTCTTGCAACACAGATAGAGCCTGAAAATCTAATATCTAGGATGCTTTATTTGGGCGCCCAAGGCGATTCTGATAAATACTCAACGGTTAAAACAAAACTAGCACCATACCTAAAAGATTTTTTCCCCGGAAGCACTGCCATTGAGGATTATTTTAAAGACATTTTATCCTCCTAAGGTTTGAAAGGAGTAATAAAATAGCTTGAAAAAGCAAATTCAAATGACTGTAACAGGCTGTACACCGTCAGCGAAGGCGGAGCCGTCACCGCCACATATTCGTATGATGACAACGGCAACCGGTCAAGCCTTGTTTACGCCAACGGCACAGGCGAATATTATACCTATAACCTGGCGAACCTTGTAACAGGTGTAACAAATAAAAAGATATCCGACAACTCGATTATCTCTTCCTTCGCCTACACCTATTACCTTGACGGCAATCAGGCGACAAAGACCGACAACACAGGCAGAACGACTACCTATACCTATGACGATTTAGGCAGGCTGTTGACCGAAAGCGAAGCTGTCGGCGGGGTTACTCAAAGAAGCTTATCATATACCTATGACAAGCGCGGCAACAGGCTCACCTTAACCGTCACAGGCTCGGAAGAATATACGGTCGCGTACACCTGCGACGCGAACAACCGCCTTATCACGGAAGTAAAAACGCAGGGCGGAATAACGACGACAACCACCTACGGTTATGACGCGAACGGAAACCAGACGACAAAGACGACGGACGGCGTTACTCAAACTTCGATGTATAACCTCTTTGGGCAGCTCACAGGCGACGGAATTCTGACCTACACCTACCGTCCGGACGGACTCAGAAGCACGAAGTCTGACGGCACGACAACGACCGTTCATATCTGGGACAGCGGCAATATCGTTGCCGAAATGCAGAACAATGCCATTACGGTCACATATATCCGCGGCATAAACCTCATCGCGTCCGATGTGGACGGCGTAAGAACGTATTACCTCTATAACGCTCACGGTGACGTGGTGAATCTTACAGATTCGTCTGCTACTGTAACAAAATCCTATGACTATGACGCCTTCGGCGTTGAGAGGAATATAGCTCCCGGCGATGCCAACCCGTTCAGATACTGCGCGGAGTATTATGATAAGGAGACCGGGGAGCTATATCTCCGGGCGAGGTATTATGATCCGGTGACGGGACGATTTTCGCAGGAAGACCCCATAGGGAGTGGTCTAAACTGGTATACCTATTGTAGTAATGATCCAATTTTATTTATAGATCCAACAGGATATTGGGAGGAGACAGATTCTAAATTTTCCTCCACAGTTCAAAGTTATTTATTAAAATTGACATATTTTTGGTATATGGCCGACTCAGACGAGGCGAGAAACGATATACACGAAGAAGCAGAAAGAGTTAGAGATATCTATTCAAGCGGATTGGGGTGGCTATTAGATAATGCTAAGATTATCTCTGGTGCATTGGCAGATGAATACTTTTTGGGCGACTGTTCTGTAGATGAAAGAGATTATTGGTTATATTTAGCTCAAGAATTTCAACCAGATATTAAAATAGATAATAGACCGATTTTACGTGGAGCAATTTTTATAGCAGGCTTTGTTACTCCATCAATTGATGATGTTTGGCGATATGTTTCAAAAAAAGCATCAAAAGAAATGATTGAAACTATTGGAGAAAAAGAATCTAAAAAGTTTTTAAAATCAATGACAAAATTTGCTGGAAAGGCAGGAAGAAATGGGATAAAAAAATTAGAGGGAAAAGGTATTAAAGGTTTTATGTATGAAGTAAAGGTAATATCAAAGAGTGGAGCATATCGATTGTTAGGAAATAAAGCAAAGACAGGCGAAATAATTTGGGAGGTTTTTGAAAAGACTCATCATTAAGAGTAAAATCAATAGAAAAAATAAAGAATGATAAATATTGAACAAGATCTTTATGATTTTTACCATAAATACGAAAATAAATGCTTAAAACATTACAAAAAAGTTATTAAAAATTTTAAAATAAGTGAACCTGAAGATTATGAGGAATATGAAAAGGAATTCGGAAATTTTGATAATATAGAACTGCGTATATATGGAATAAATTATGAACTACGACTGCCGGAATTGCCGGAACCGAGCGAACCTTTAATAAATATTATATATGATCTTTTTATTAACGATCATAATATTGGGTATTTTAAAATATGTTTCACAAATAATGAAAAAATAGCAGATGAGTTTCTTTGCTTTAATTAGATCTTAAAAATTCGTCTGCTACTGTAACAAAATCCTATGACTATGACGCCTTCGGCGTTGAGAGGAATATAGCTCCTGGCGATGCCAACCCGTTCAGATACTGCGGGGAGTATTATGATAAGGAGACTGGGGAGATATATCTCCGGGCGAGGTATTATAACGCAAGTATAGGACGCTTCCTTAGTGAAGATACCCACTGGAATACGGGCAACATGATATATGGAGATTACCCCGTAAAAAATAGTAACTACCAAGACCCATTAGAATTAAATACTTATACCTATGTACCGGATATAACTGCAATTATGCAAAGCGGAAATTTATATATTTACTGCATGGAAAATCCGATCATGTACATAGATTCTGAGGGCGAAGTGGCGTGGTTTATAGTAATGGCTATTGGAGCGGGCGTAGGCGCTCTCGTAAGTGGAGGTTTCCAAGTTGCAAGAAACTTTACAAATGGCAAAAATTGGTCTGATGGACTCGGAAAGGCAATGCTCTCAGGAGCGGTTAGCGGTGCTATCGCAACAATTAGTATACCGTCTATAGGAGCGTTAGGTTCAGCAATAATTACAGGTGCAGTAGGTACGCTGGCAGGTAGGGCAATAGTCGGTGATATTAAATCTATAGATGATGTTGTAAATGCATTAGTTGTAGGAGCTGGTGCTGGAGCACTTGGCTATGGAGCGTCAAAGGTTTTATCGGGGCTGACACAGAAATATTTTGCTGGTTTAACTAAAGAAGGCCAAAAACTATTTTTAAGCAGTATAAACAAAATTACCAACCGAGATCTTACAGCCATTAGACAGACTATATCTGCTGGAGGAAAAGCCGCACAAGTTGATCAGTTAATTGAAAAATATGGTTATGACGTTGTCATAGCAGCATTTGTTTCAGGCGCTACAACGGAAGTTATACCCAAATAAGGAGAATGGTATGTATTTTCGTCAATTAAAGCACTCTATTTTTAATCTTGTCGAGTTTATAATAATTGTAGCTATAGTATTAGCTGTTGTTGTTGTAACTGATTTTATTTCAATACGAATCCAGTTTAACTTTTTAACTGTAGCAGCTATAGTGGTTATTGGAGTATGGTTAATGTCTTTGGCTTACAACATTATTAGAATAGGCATAAGCGTATTACTTGATTTAATTTGTAAAAGCTTTATTGAAGTCGAACTTCAATTCATGGAGCAATACCCTTTTAAATCAAGCTTTCTGACCGAACGAACGAAATATGAAAAAGATGGTGAAATTAAGAGAGTTAACCGGTTGGATTTTAAGATTGTTGCTAAACATAAAGAAGCGCTATTTGTTTTAACCAGTGAGACCTATTACTTGCTTGATAAAAATGTTCGATACATATTTACTATTGGTAAACATTCGCAGTTTATTGTTAACGTTCGGGATGAAAATGGTCATCCTGTTTCCACAACATAAAGTAACCCAATCGCCAAGGGTGTTGTTCCTTGTCATTGCTTCGGATGAACAGCAGATATTTTCTTTGTCGGCTGAGTTAAAAGCCTCCGAAGCACGTTTTCCTGAGCTTAACCGCATTATGGAAGAGCTTTATGAGGATAAAGTATCTGAAAGTCATCATAAAACATTTTCTCATGATGTTAATAGAATTATGTATTTCAAGGAATATGCTTTTAATCCGGAAGTTATAAAAGGGTATAATATTTTTAAATTATTGATTTACCTAAATCGGCGATTTTTGTAAATGATATATTTGTTGACGAAGTAAAAAAACATTCAATAATTGGATTTAAAAATTATTTAGTGTGGCAAAATTAATATTGAATATTCTGATATCACACTATGTCATTTGAGACCCAAAAAACATACCAACAAAACAAAGGAAAACAATATGAAAAAACGAATAATAAGCATAATATTTACAATAGCGCTGATATTCGTCTTCGGCGCGCCGATAATATCAGATGCGGTTGATATAATCTGCCTGAACGGATTATATGAATGCTCCACCTGTAACCATGTGTTCACGGCAAACGAATTATCAGTAATTAACGATGGAACAACCGATGATCCGTACTATACATCTGACATAAAAAGAACTGCAACGAATAGAGGACTAGGTCAATAATTATCCGCGAAAAATTTTCGGATACAAATCCGCTAATAAAATGACAGTGGCATAGATCAGGTGGCTCGAAAAATTTCCAATCCCCCCGCGGGGGATAGGAAATAAAAAAATATTTCTCACTTAATCTTAACTGATATAAAACTGCGACAATTAAACTTGCAATTTTCTGTAACAGTAATTTAATATTAAATTAATTTGCAAATTTTTACGATACGTGTTATAATTCAGTTGTATGCTTTTACAAGCATATATTTGGGGGCGTAATGGCTTCGACGGGGTTGTTGAAGCGTAATAAGCGGGTAGAGTCGCAGAATCTCTTAAAAACTGCAAACTTAATTTTAAACGCTGATAACAGATTAGCAATCGCTGCCTAATTTAAGGCGGCCGTCCGCCAGGTGAGCACCGCGGCATCTGAACGGGCGTAATTTAGCGGTGAACGTGAACACACTTAAGCTTTGCGGCGTGTCATGATTTTATGAAGCTCACCCGGCTCAAGCCTGTCTGCGGGCGTGATGACCGGGGAAATCAAAACACAGTCTGCACCCGGAGAAAGTTTCGTGAATGTGATTTCGGACACGGGTTCGATTCCCGTCGCCTCCACCATATAAAAAATGTCGCTTGCTATAGCGACATTTTTTATTTATTTTACGCTTCATCCCCGAATAATCCCCGAAATTTAAGCGTTTACGCAATTTTATTTAATATCGCAACGGCGCGTTCTTCTTCACGCGGATACAAATGCGAATACGTATTCCATGTAATTTCTATCTTCGAATGACCCAGGCGACGCGCTATTTCCTGTATATTAATACCTTCATTCACGAGCAGCGAGGCATGAGTATGCCGGAAATCATGTATGCGTATATGCTTCAATTTTGCAGCTTTGGCAAACCGTTGATTGAAATTTTCAATGCTCGAATCTCTCAAGCAGCTTTCGCCTCCGCATACGCGATAGTTATTCGAAAAATTAACGGCATTTGCTGACTGCCGCTTTTTATGTTCATCGAGGATATTCTTGAGCGGTATAGGTATTTGTAAATCGCGGTATGAGCTTTTATTCTTCGGCGGTGTTTCAACATCTTCTCCTTTTAATTTTTGTGCTATGCTTCTCCGAACATGAATTATATCTCCGTCTATATCTGACCATTTCAGAGCGTTTATTTCGCCTTTACGCATACCGGTGTAAAACGCGACATTGAAAAAAACGTAATATCTCCAATCCCCGGACGCTTCGGCAGCAGATTTTGCCGCGCTGATGAATGAAAGAAATTCAGCAGCTGTATAATAATTAAGCTTTTCGGCAGGCTTCTCAAAATATACTTCTTTAAAGTTGCCGATTGATTTTAACGGATTCTTAGGCATATATTCAAGCCGTACGGCGTAATTAAATAATGTGCTTAATTCTTTATAAATATTCTGCTTTGACCTGAAAGCCAAATCCTTATCAGAAAAAAGCGTCTTCCATTCCTGGAGACGCTGAACTCCCAACCGATCGAGACGAACCTTGCCGAGCTCCGGGATTATATATCGTTCCATATTACGCCGCGTTTTGTCAAATGTCGTCGCGCGTACTTCGTTCTTCTTCGCTTTAAGATATTCCTTAATGAGTTCTTCAACAGTCATCCGCAGCGTGCTTTTATCCCCGGAAGTGTATTCGTCACGAAGCTTCGCCTCAAGTTCTCGCGCTTCAGGCAAACCGTATGCAATTCTTTCAACTTGATTTGATTTCCCTTCCCTATCCGTATAATTAACGCGAACGCGGTACTGCTGCTTTCCGTCCTTTTTAACGCCTGTTTTATTTATAGGCATATTAAACCTTCTTTATATCAAAATATATTTATGTTTTACCTTTACAAACAATATTACGGCATGATATAATAAAGATACAAGTTAATTCCTTTTTCCGCCCGCCTCCCGCTCACTTCCCTTGAGCTGGAGGCATTTTTTATTGTGATGCTTAATAATAAAATTGCTTGCGTTTTTTAAAATACGGAATATTAATATTTACAAATATTACTGCTCCGACTAAAGCATAACTATAATTCCCGTCAACATTATCAATAACAGTAGCTAAATACGATAATACATCAGATATTGTCATATATATAGCGGCAGCATATATAAATATAATAATCTGATTATAAGAACGCAACAATGTTCCTTTTGCTTTGATAAACGTTGTTATACAAATAATAAAATCCGTTATATCAAAAAAGATTAAAATTATGTAAACCCAAAATGAATCATAAAATTGCAATGCTAAAGTAAAGTGTATGAAAGCAGATACAATCGAAAGCATATGCAAAGGAATAATAAAATAATAAAAAATCTTAAACCATTTCGTCCCTGTTGGCAGAGAATTAAGCCATTGATTGAATTGTTTGAAGCTCATATTATCTCCTTACAATCTATTGAATTTAATCATCATAACCGAGGACAACTTTATCTTTGATTATTATGTCTACAAGCGAAATAGAAATTCTTGAATATAATGCCTCATCGAAAACACTATGTAATGTTATAGTATCATATTCAATGCTTTCTTGTACTTCATGCGAAATCATTGATGAAAATACTGCGTCACCATAATATAAAAACACTCTGCCTAATTTAGATTTTCTCATGTAATTCACATTCGGGTTATCAACATATTGAGTAAAAATACTACCAACATAATCATTCTCATTAATTATTACATCTTCATATTGAGAGATCCTGTAATTAATAATATCCATTATCTTGGATGGAGCGATACGCTTACATTCAGATATGAGTGTATTATAAGCTCTATTTATATTTTCATTCGTTACCTTATCAACAATAATGTCGCTTCTATGATTTATCATAGCGACACGGTATTTCATTATCATCAAAATGAATGTTTCTATACGGATAATATAATATGAATCTAAGTTTATATTATTGCGATGCAAATCAAATATTTTGTGACATGAGTTGCCAACTGATCTCATAAATCGATCTGAAGTAGAAAGCTTTTTCCCGAAACACATATAAACCCTCCGAATAAATTATATTGTCGTAAAATAAGTTTCTAAAGTATCGCCGCCGCCTTTGATTACAATCCTATGCTCGCCCGGCGTTGTCCTCGAGCCTATATTCCACGACCAATAAGCGAACCCTTCTTTATCTGAAACGGTATCCCTGAGACCGGCCGCGGAACTCGCGCCCGATCTGTAATAAACCTTGATTGAATATTTGGTTGCCGGTTTGCCACTTATTTTTATACTTGCTACTTTGCCGCATGCAATGGGAGATGTAATGTATTCGACAGATATTGAACTGTTTTGCGGCGCCTGACTATCGGAAGAACACGAAACAAGCGGAATGATTAAAATGAAAACTGCCAATAAAAATGAAACTGCCTTTTTCATATATACCCCCAAAATATTATATTTTATGACATATAATGAAAATATTGCCAATAATAAATTATAGTGATATAATAATCAAGCGCGCATAAAGGCTTTCCGGAAGTCGGAAAGGAGACAAAGTCATGCTACCTGAATATAAATGCCTGCTTGATTTATATATAAATGCTACTGATAGCGAAAAAGATGTTATTTTTTATCGTTACTGCGCAATGCGTCTGAATAAAGGCGACTCAGTTCAAGAAATTTGGCACGATTTTCAACGGATAGCTCTTTGTAAATAGAAATAATTTGACTTAGCTCATCGTCATACGGCTTATCGCCATTGGCGGTGGGCTTTTTTTGTTCTCCTTGATATTCTTCAGAAATTCTGCATTTACCATAAATATCATCTATGGAAACTCCGAGAATTTGACATGCTTTGAACAAATTCTCGATATCTATTGAATTCGTTCCACTTTCCCAATTCGAAACCGAGGGAGGGCTCACACCCATTTTTGAAGCAAAATCCTTTTGTGACATTCCGATTTTCTTCCTATAATATAATATATTCTTCGCTATTTCGTCTCTTATAATTCCCATTAATTTGAAACCTTTCGTTCATTATGACTTAAGAATATCACAACATTTAAGAAAAATCAATATTAAATTAAGCAATTCTTAAATATTTTTGGAAAACCCATTGACAATTAAGCAATGCTTAATTATAATAGTATCAAGATAAGCGGCTCTTAATTATACGAAAAAAGGAGAATGTTTATGATAGGGACAAAAATAAAAAAATACCTGGATGAACGAGGCATAAAGTATAAAACAATCGCTGAAAAAGCGAATATTGAAAACAGTATTTTTTCAGTAATTCTGAATGAAAAGCGAAAATTATCTGCTGAAGAGTACTTTGAAATTTGCAAAGCTTTAGATGTAAACGCTTCGTATTTTTCTGATATTGCATAACCCCCACAAACAAAAACAACGAGGCATGACCTCGCGGAAAGAAAGGATAACAAATGAAAAGCTTTTTAAAACCCGAAGAAATCAAAGCTCATTATGAAGAACCGAATCATGAATGGGATCTTCGAAACGATTATAAAGCGGAGGTTACGATCGCCCGCGAGATAATCGATCATCTCCTGGCAAAAGGTATAAGCATTGAGAGAATGGAATGGATCCTTGAAAGAAGCAAAGAAGAACTATCGCGCATTACAAGAAACATTGTAATAGAAAAGGCTCTGAAGACGGCAGATCGGCAGAACCCGGAAGAAATGGACAGGGCAAGATAATGACCGAATTAGAAAAGTTCTTATACAAAAACATTAGCAAAGATGATTATACTGATATTTCGGGAGATCGGGAAGAAAACGAATCGGAAAAAATTATTAACAGCGAAAAATATCAGAGCAACGCAAATAAAATTCCTGAGATTGTAGATGAGATAATTAAAATCTTTGCCCGAGAGGAACTCAGCTATGATCATGCGGAAGATGTACTTAAAACAGTTGAATCCCGTTTAAAATTCCACGCAGAAATAAGATTGTTATCCGAAGACAGTAAAAAATATAAAGTATGCGAGGCGTGACCTCGCGGAAAAACCAACATCGTGATAATAGATAGGCGCCTCCGGATGAATAAAAGAAAAGCCGGTGTGCTGTCACCGACTTTCCCTCCACAATTCATTATATACAGCACAGACAGAATCAAAAATGTTGACAAAATAACCAACCTCGTTTCTGTCTCCATATTGGAGGCGTCTATATATTATCACGATAATAACATGCGAGGCATGACCTTACAAGAAAATGAAAGTAAAAGGGAAACAATGAACGAATCGAAATTATATGAATTGAAATTAGAAAAGCTTATTAAAGAGAATTTCAATGAAGATGATTTTGAAACAAAATCCGAACTTCAAGAACCGGTCAACATTGATCAAGCTATTACAGACATAAAACAATTCGCAGAAATATGCCGACTGTATGAAAGGGAGAAAAGCTAATGATTTTAAATGCTGCAATAGCGCAAATTGTTAGCTCTATAGTTATAGTAATAGGTTCATTACTTGTTTATATAGGACTTAACCATGAAAAGAATGTTTCATTTCTTAGTTATTATGGCGGGTGTCTTCTTGGATTTTCGCTTGGGATAATATTCTGCATTGCTATTAGCTATTACGGAACTTGATGTTTACGATTTTATAACATTAAAAAGCGAGGTATGACCTCGCGGAAAAAGGAAAGGAAAAGGAAACAATGAAAGAATTTGCGCGAAACATAGACCCGCTCGGCCGGATAGTGATACCCAAGGAGCTCCGGGAGCAGAACGGCATCGAAGAGGGTGACGCCTTATACATCAAGGCGACGACGGAAGGAATAACGCTTGTTCCGCTGAAATCGCATTGTGTAATATGCGGTACAGCAAAAGACCTCGTGACGGTTGATAACATATCGGTATGCCGCAAATGCGGCGGTAAAATCATCGATCGCTTTACGAAAGCGAATAAATAAAGGGAGGCGCGGGAAATGGCGGTAAGTATACCTCAGCCGAAAGACCTTGAAACCGCTATGCGGCTTTACTATAGCAAAAGCGAATTAAACACCGCGGATATAAAGGAGCTTTTCGGAAAAATATGCAATTCGAAGATATCCGCAATGAAAATGCTCGTTAAAGATAAAATGCGCGAAAAAGATATAGCGTCGTTTTCGGCGCATGGAGTAAACACGAAGCTCGCATATCTCATGTGGGGAATCGACATAAACGACGTCGAAGACAGATATAAAAAGCTTAAAAAGCTGTTTGCATAAGTGCCATAAGGCGGAAAGGGAAAACATGAAAGAAACAACAAAAACCGGAGTTCGGGAAGCTCCGAGAACGAAATCGACAGCACGCGCGGCATACGGATATACGATATCCATTCCGATGGGCGGGAAAGTAAAAAATATATTTGTGCCGGCGGAACCGCCGCGCGGGAGGGCAAACGTATGACATTCCAGGAAGCGAATAAGAAATTTTGTGAGCTTGTTGAGGAAGCCGCAAGCAAGGGCGTGGATTTCAACGAATTTACAACACAAGCGTTGAATCTGTACGGCGACGTGTTCGACGAATTTTTCAATGGCGGTGTACCGCATTCGGCGGTTCCGTTTATCGCGTATGTTCTGAACGATTTTATTAATGGATTAACGTCAATAGATCCGGCCGGTAAGCTTCGTTTTGAATGCTTGAAAGCTACCGTACATAGTCAATCCATTGTAATACCATTCGAGGTAAAGAGAAATGGAAATAAAATATGAGATCATCAAAAACATAGACGGCAACCGGTTCGAAATCGAGGAATACGCCGTTGAGAACGGCAACCGTACCGATATCGCATTGTATATCGCGTATTATAACTGGTCATTGCGTAAGTTTACGCTGTATCCGAAGCAGGTATATGCCTCAGCGCGGCGGTGCGCTCTGACGGAGCTTGTAAAGAAAAAGACGGTCAAAGACGAATGTGTCAAAAGGCGAGTGAGCTGAAGAAAGGCAGAGAGCATGAAAGCAAAGTACAGATCGGCGGCGTATATCGCCGCGGCGGTAATAGGGATCCTCGCGGCACTCTGCCTGGGCGCCGCTCCCGTATGGGCGGGGATAACGGTATCGGTGATCCTGTGGGCCTGGGTGATGAGATGTGTATATGTGATGTGGAGGAGCGGGGAGAGATGAAAAAAAGAATCTACATAGCCGGCGCGATCCGCGGCACGAACGATTATGTATTCCGCTTCAAGCAAGCGGAAACCTGCCTCCGCGCCTGCGGATGGGATGAAATCATAAATCCCGCGGCGGTCGGGATAATGCTCCCGAAACTGGAACAGAAAGAAATTATGCCTATATGTATCGCTATGCTTTCAGTATGCGAGCATATTTTTATACTCAACAATTCAGACAAAAGCCCCGGCGTGTCCGAGGAAAAGGCAAGCTCAGTAAATAAAGGGATAACAATTCATTATGAAAAAGACGGGTATCCATTCCCGCCAGTGGAAAATTAAAAAGCTTAAAAAGGCGGAAGGGGAAAAATTATGAGCATGAATAGCGGAGATCCATACGGCGGCACACCGAAATATCAATCAGCGACAGATATCTATGATGCTTTGCGTGAAATGTCAAGCGGCGAGGAAATAGGCATTCTTGCGGATATGTTTTCGGATGTTAGTTGGGAAGGACAGGATTATTACTACACCGACAACGCTTGCAAACTCGTTGAGCGGTGGGAGGAAACAACCGATTGCGGCAATAATATATGGCTCATGGATGTGGCTGCATGGCAACTTTCCGACGAGGACGCCAACGAGTGGATTTATCAAATCCTATGCAATGACAACCTCGCAAAGCGGATCGGCTTTAAAAAACTGTTTGTCGAAAATGTTTTAAATGGTTGGAGTGATCAATACAAAACCGCTGCAGAAGCATATGAGGCAGAGCTAGCGGACCTCGACCGAAATGATTTTTATTGGAATTGCAGAGCGCTTGAAACTGTCACCCCGTCGGTGCCGTGGGACGTCATTACGCATCGCTACGGAAATCTGTGCTCGGCTGTATACGCAAAATTAAAGGGACTGCGGCTTGATGAGGAAAAGCAGCTCATTGTTGAGAGCCGCGCCATGCTGACCGGATACGATGATTTTATGTTTGGACTTAAGGCAAATCAAGCGTTGTATCAGGAACAAGAGAAAATGTATCAAAGCAAAGTGGCGCAATTACAAGGGAAATACGAAGCCGCGAAACAGCTGTTGTTATCTATAGCGCAGAAACAAGGCGTTGTCCTTCAGCTGCCGGACGCTCCGTTACAGATCGCGGATTCAAGAGAAAAGGAGCGTGAGCAAAAATGATTACTCTCCCTATAAAATGCTTATGGTTTGATAAAATCAAAAGCGGAGAAAAGCGTGAAGAATATCGCTCGAATAATCCACATTACGACAGTTTGTTTAGAAAACACGAAGAGAAACAAATAGCAGTAATGTTTAGAAATGGTTACAACAGCAATGCCCCGTCTGTCATATGCGATGTTATACCGCATAGGCAGCGCACAGGCCGCCCGGAGTGGGGAGCTGAACCCGGGGTGTTGTATTGGTCGCTCGAAATATTAAATGTAAATATAATTGAAAAAGCAAAGGAGAAATAATATGAAAATCAAGAATATTCCTCCTGATAAAGCAAGCGACAAATACTCACCGGAATACCATAGAATTCGCAACGACGCTCAAAATTGGCCGGAGTGGAAGAAAGAAGTATATAACACTTGCTATGCTACATCAAAGCATGCAAAAAAGATTTAAAGGAGCGTATAAAAACATGACAAAAGGTGAAAGGGTCAAGAGCAAGCTCATGACTGACGCGGAGATATGCCGGTCATACCGAAACGCCGCTGATCAAAAAGCGCAGATAAATATCCTTGCTCAGTTAAACGCTGTCCCGCGAGGCGTAATACTCTCCGCGCTCGAACGCGGCGGCCTTTACAAACCGGAAGCAGTATCTCAAGATCCCGGTATTGCCGGAATACAAACCACTGTAAAAAAGCAGCGAAGATATTCAGAGCACGAGGACACTCTCATTTGTAATATGCGCCTTGCCGGCGCGCCGTGGAATGACATAGCCGAAGCTCTCGGCGTCAGTATCAAAGCATTGCAAAATCATGTTACCGGCACAGGCCTCCGCGCACAGATAAACCTCGAAGCAGGTGTAAAACGCGGAGAAGCCGCTGAACTTGCCGTATGATGTGCGATCACATGTTGTGTGACAACTGCCCGAACCAGGCATATTACGACGCCTGCGGATGGCCTCCGGGCGACTGTGAGAAATGCCCGTGCAAAGGCTGTAAGGAATGCGCGGCGGAGCAAAAGGCGGCGAAATGGCTCGACAACCAGGCGCTGAGAATAAGCCGCGCAACGGGGGCGGATTGCAGCCGGAACCTTGCGGCATACATATACAGATCTACGCGAAAACGTCCGGGATGCAGCGCACGAGAAGCATTGAGGGCGTATATCCTCCGCTTTCTCCTGGGACATGGTGAGCCGCCTGCCCTGCCCTTCATATCTGAATGGATAGCGAAAAAAACAGGGATCGGCGCCGAAGCGGTCCGCGCGGAACTGCTGCTGACAAGAACAAAGCTTGAACTCGCCGGAATGGCGGTAAGAAATATAAAGGAGATATAATAACGTATGTTTAAGGAACTAAAGATAAATATTGACGCGCCAATAAGCCCGAAGGAAATAGCAAGTCAGCTGAAAATTGTAATCGCTGCATTCAAGCGCAAGCGCATGAAGCAAATTTTAAAAGGAGAAAGCAAAGAGGCAATAATGGAAACCGAAAGAATCATCAATGGTTTGACGGGCGCGTATAGCCTGACAAATAAAGCGGCGGTCAATGCCTCCGAATGCAAATACTATTACGCGGTTAAAGACGGCATTTGGTATTGCAGCAGCTGCGGAAAAGAAACAAAGGACCCGGAGAGCAATCTCGAAACCGATAAAGTTAAATTCTGCTCATACTGCGGACACCGCGTGACCGACTTCGAAAACGTCGATAAAAAATATTTTTGATGCTCTATATTATATATATGTAGGATAATCCCGAATTTAAAAAAATGCTCCGCTTCGGCGGAGCATTCGGGGCTTGCATTGGGTAATAACATATCGTAAAAATCTTTAGCGGATTAAAAAATATATAGCCTCGTATCCCATAAAAAAGCTTAATGTATGAGAGGGCGCCAGTGGCGCGTATATACGAAGTCAAAAGTTGAGGAAAAGCCCGGACAGGGCAATACCTTATCAGAAGGAAGCAGAGCCGGGCTTTTCCTCAGCTTTTGGAGCAAAGACAAGATCAAGGCAGACGGCAGCAAGCCGGAGCCGCGGGAAGTGAAAATTATGCCGAACATAGACGTAATGTATGAAGCCGGGAATTACGGAAGGTGTCATGTATTCCCGGCACGCCGGAAAGGCGGTAAAAAGAAACATAAAAACGGTCCGACAACGAAGACCATGAAAAAACTCAACCAAAAGAACGCGGCGAATAAGCTTTCTGATCTGCTCAACGCCAATTTTACGTCTGACGATTGGGAGCTGAAGCTTGATTATGTGATAGAACCGGAAAACATTGATCTCGGCGTAAAGGATATGGGCGACTATATCCGCGAGATACGGCAATTTTGCAGAAAAACCAATATCATGGATCCGAAGCTGATCAAGTACATATACATCACGGAAAAAGGGCGGCGCGGCGGCCGTATACATCATCATTTGACTATCAACTGGCAATCAGATCCGCTGATTCTTGTCGCTCTGTGGAAAAAGCGGCAGGAACACGGCTACGCGAATCCGCGTCCGTTGGAATTTGACGAAAACGGACTGCGCGGCCTCGCGCATTATGTATCAAATAATCCGCTCAAAAAACGCGATACATACAGGCGGTGGAACTGCTCGAAGAATCTCAAACGCCCGGAACCGAAGCGGCATACAGGCGAGATCAGAGTACGCGACAGTAAGTACATGGACGCTCATCCGGACGATCTGCAATATGCTCAGGACTTATTCCCAGGCTGGATCGTGACGGAAATCGTCCCGACAGCTCGCGCTGAAGAAGACGGAAGCACATACACAGGACTTCCGTTCCTCACAATTTTCATGTACAAAAAAGACGCCGTATTTGGACCCAAATATTATGACGCATTAACCACGGGATACATAAAGCAATATCAAAATAATCAAAAGCGAAAGGATGAGCTGCGTGAGTAAAGCCCCGGTATATACCGAGGCGGAAAAGGGATTAAGGGAATATATTATACAAAAGCAAAAGGCGGAAAAAAAGCGGATGATCATATCCGCTATTGAAGCGCGCATGTACAACCCTCGCACGGTGAGCATGGGAACCGCGCCGGCACACGGCGGCGGGAACAGGTACGACGATCGCATGATCGCGAACATCGAGAAGCACGATGAAGCAATAGCCGAATACAAAAAAATTATAGCCTGTGTCCGAGGTATCGAACGCAGGCTGAAAGCGTTGCCGGAAGACGAAAGAAACGCGCTTTTAATTTATTACTCTCCCGGCATGACGGCGGTGAGAGCATCGTCAATACTGCATATGTCACGCGCGACATTTTACCGCCTTGTCGATCGGGCAATGAAACATTACATAGCAACCTCGAAACCGTCGAATGATTAAATGCGTACTCAAATATTTTTCAAAAACCCGCTCAAAGGTCAGGGAAAGTCTAACCCGTTTTTGCAAAAAGGGCGAAAATTGAGACACTTTTTTTAAAGATGAGACACTTTTTCGCGAAAATCGTGATATAATATTAGCATCAATAGCTGCGAAGATAATTCGCGGCTATAATTTTTGCTCGCGCGAGATAAGATGTAAGGAGGCGATAAATTGCCGATAAAAAATTTAATTCCGGTCACGGAGCGAACCGAGGAAGAAGCAAGAAAAATGTCAAGCAACGGCGGCAAAGCCTCCGGAGCTGCCCGACGGAAGAAAAGTAGTCTAAAAAAGGCGCTCATTGAAGCTATGAATCTTCCGTTTCAATCGATGTCACCGCGCGGAGCTGCGTTGAAAGAAATGTTTCCCGAAGTTGACGCCATGATAATAGCGGCAGCAGCCGGATTAATGCAGGATATGATTGACGGAAAAATTGACGCCTGGGAAATGGCGTATAAAATATTGGGCGAGGATATGAACGTTAAAACGTCCGGGAACTCTCCCGGCGGCAAAGCTTCCGGAACCGGCGACATAAAGATAACCTTCGTCGACCCGGTACCGCCGGAGGGCGTAAGCATGGATCCGCCAACGGATGAAAGCATGCAGGAGGATGAAAAGCCGCCAGGAGAAGAACAAAAGGAATAAAATGTAAACATGTCTGACTTGATATCAAGTAAGATCTTCCGACCGCTGTGGACGGAGAGACAACGATATATAATGATGCGCGGATCAGCGGGATCGGGAAAATCCTATGATACCGCGCAGTTTTATATCATCCGTATCCTTTCACAGCCCGGCCGGAACCTGTTATGCGTGAGAAAAACAGATCTCACAAACCGCGTAAGCACATACAGTGAGCTCACAAAGGCAATAAACCGCCTGGGACTGCAAGCGTATTTTAAATGCACGGTGTCCCCGCTTATGATTCGCTGCGTAAACGGCAATATGATACTATTCGGCGGGTGTAAAGATGAAAGTCAGCGTGAAAAGCTGAAATCCATTACCGCGCTGAAAGGAAACATAACCGACATATGGTGTGAAGAGGCGACGGAGCTGTCCCAGGAGGATTATGATACCCTCGACGACCGTCTCCGTGGCCGCCTCCCGGATAATCTGTTTTATCAGATGCGGTTTACGTTTAACCCCGTCTCCGCGTCTCACTGGATTAAGGGATATTTCTTTGACGCGATTAACCCGAATGTATATTGCCATAAATCCACATACCGCGATAATGCTTTTGCGGATCCAGGACAATACGCCCGTATGGAGCTTATGCGCGTCCGGAATCCGGAAAGATATAAAATATACGGGATGGGTGAATGGGGCAATATCGGCGGCCTTGTCTTTAACAATTACGAGGTCAAGGATCTTACCGGGATAACCTTTGACGATGAACGGTACGGACAGGACTTCGGATTCAATCACGCCTCCGCGCTCCTGGATGTCGGCATAAAAGACGGCGACATATACATAACCCGCGAAATATATAAATACATGACGACAAACCGCGGGATGATACGCGCGGCCAACGAAGACGGGAAATTAAATAAAAGAATCCCGCTCTTATGCGACAGCGCGGAGCCGGATCGTATCCAGGAATGGTACGACGCCGGGTATAACGCAATGGGCGTAAATAAGCAGCTCCATGAAGGAAGCAGCCTGTCCTATTCCATCGAATGGTTGCAAGACCGGAAGATCTATATAAGCCCGGACTGCCCGGAAACGCTGCGCGAGATATCAACGTGGAGCTGGAAAAAGGATCCGCAAGGACGTTACACAGATATACCGATAGCATACGGAGACGACGCAATGGCGGCGCTTCGGTACGCTTGCTTCGACTGGATCCCGCAGGAAGAGGACTATTACGCGAAGCGGAAGAAACACGAAAAGAAGGTGTTCGCTTTCGACGATGTTTTCGAGAAATCCAAAAAGCCCGGGATCGACAAGGGCAAGACCGTTATTATCTAAAATTTATCGAGAGGTAAAAAACAAACACAATGACATATATGATCCTTTCGGCGGCGCTGTGCATAGCGACGCCATTTTTGATCATTTCCGCCTTTATAATTGGCTATAACAAAGCGCTCCGTGACGCAGCGCGTAATAAAACTGACAGATTAAGCGTCAGCTTCCCCGCGGCAATGCCGAAAATCAAACCGGAAACCGAAACCGAAGAGGCGCGGAAAAAGCGCATAGCGCAGGAAAATATATATAAATATGCCGAGGGCAAGCCGATGCAGGAAATAAAGTGAGGTGACAAAATATGAGCATATTTAACCGTAAAAACAAAGCCGCGAATACAGCCGCAGCCGAGGACAGCTATACCGAAATATGGCGGCAGTACCAGGACGGCAAGGATTACTTTAATCAAATAAACCTAAACAACCGCGCCGATAAATGCTTTCATTTTGTTGCCGGTGATCAATGGTACGAGGTGCCGACAGGCGACGAAAACCCTGCTGTACTTAACATATTACGCCCGATCATGAAAAACTCAACCGCAATGGTCGGGCAGAACAACATGACAATCCATTACAGCTCAATGGACTTTTCTGAACACCGGCAGCAATATACCGAACTATGCGACAAACTCAACGCACACGCAATACGCGTGTGGGAGCGGACAAAAATGGATATGGTCGTATGGGACGTTATCCAGGACGCGTTCACAGCCGGCGACAGCTTTCTGTATTTCTTTGACTCCGGAGAGGGTGACAACGGTCAGAGCGACAACTATATCGGGCGTGAAATCAAGGTGCGGCAGCTCGACACGACGAATGTCATGCTCGCCGACGAAAACAACCCGTTAATCCAGGAGCAGCCGTATATCCTCATAATTCAACGCCGATATCTGCGTGATGTTATAGCCGAAGCGAAAGGAAACGGCATTTCGCAGGAGGAAATCGACCGCATTACATACGACGACGAAACGGAAGACGAAATTAACGGCGAAATTGAGGTCGACAACAAGCAAAAAATCACTACGATAATCCGCTTTCAGAAAAAAGACGGAATCGTAAACGTTTGTCGAAGCACGAAAACCGTCGTCTATCAGCAAGAAGAACCGATAGAGGGTATGACGCTGTATCCGATAGCAAAATATACCTGGAACCCGATAAAAGGTCAGGCGCGTGGCATGGGCGACATATGGTATCTGATTCCCGCGCAGATCTCCGTCAATGTGAATTATTACCGCTTTGATCAAAATGTCAAGGAAACCGCATTCCCGAAACTGGCATACAATGCGCAGGCTATTGATCAACCCTCAATAGAAAATCTTTCAACACCGGGCGCAAAAATCGCAATGCGTGATTCACGCGGTAAAAATATAACCGAGCTTATACAGTATCTTCAGGCTCCGCAGATATCGCCATATGCAAAAGACGTATGGCAGGAGCTTATACAATTAACCCGCGAGCTGTCCGGCGCCGGCGACAATCTCGAAAACATCAACCCCGAACAGGCCTCCGGAGCGGCGATCAATGCGGCGCGGGAGGCGAAAGCGCTCAATGTCAATGCCCAGGTCGCGGCATATAAGCAGTTTATCGAGGATACCGCTCACATATGGTTTGATATGTGGCTCGCGTATAATCCCAACGGTATGGAGATCGTGTCAAAGGGCGAGGACGGTACGGAATCTTCCGAAATCGTGAGCGCGGATGAGCTCCGCGCAGCGAAAATATACGTTAAAATTGACGTCTCTCCGTCCAATCCATACAGCAAATTGTCCGCGGAATTAACGCTTCAGGAGCTTTTCAACGCTCAGGCAATCACTATTGACGAATACGTCGACGCGCTCGACGACGACAGCGCAGTACCGAAGACAAAACTCAAAGAGATCCTCGACCGCCGTGAAAAGCAGCAGCAAGACGCGGCCGCTCAAAAGATTGTGGAGCTGACGCAGATAATTCAACAGCTTCAGGCACAGCTTCAAGAAGCTTCCGCAGCCGCACAGGGCGGCGCCGCGGCACAGGAAAAGCTCGTTGCTCTGACAAATGCAATGCAGACAAAGGATTTTGACCGCGAGCAAAAGCTGAAGGATCTCGATATGGAATCAAAAGCCGTTGAAGTCGAACGTAAAAGGCGCGAAATAGAAGCCCCGCAGGGAAAGGGTGAAATAGACTATAAGGAGCTTATAGGCAATGAATAACGATAACGGTCTCCGCGAGGTCATTAAAACGCTCGCCGAGAGGGTAAGAGCGAATAAAACGGAAATTGAAGCCGTAAAAAGCGAAATCTCCGGAGCAAACGGAAACGCGAAATATGCGCTGCTTATCGATCTGTGGAAAGCGATAGACGCGTTTTCAGTCAAGGGCAATTCTATTTTTCTCAAAGGCAACAAAGTCCATGATTTTTATGTGCCGAAGGACGGCAAAGACGGCAAGAACGGCGATCCTGGCAAGGACGGCAAGGATGGCGAACCGGGCAAAGATGGCGAAGACGGCAAACCTGGACGTGACGGGAAGGACGGAATGCCGGGACGCGACGGGAAAGACGGCGCTCCGGGTAAAGACGGCAAGGATGGCGAACCCGGCGAGACGGTAAAGGTAATATATAAACCTAAACTGTTCGAGCGCGACGGCGCGATATGGGTATATTTCGAGGGTGAAGCCGAAAAAGACGCGGTAAAGCTCTATGATATCGCGAAGACAACCGGCGGCAGCGGCGGCGGAGGCGGGCGCGGACAGCGTACATATGTACATTTTGTGTATTCCGCAACCGGAACACCGGAGGACGCGGATATAAAATCAACGTCCGACGACACAACATATTATCTCGGGATATATGCCGGCCTGGAATCAACGCCTCCGAAATCCGCGAATAGTTATACATGGTCGCAGTACCGCGGCGAGAGCTCGGGAGCGGGCGCGTATGCTGCCGCAGTCGCCGGCGGGTATACCGGAACGGAAGAGGAATTCGATTATGATTTAGCCGGAGTATCCGAAATAACCTCAAAAGCGAATATAAATCAAGGCGCTTCCAATGCCGGAAAGTGCTGGAAGGTCGGCGCGGACGGCGGTCTTGTGTTCGAGGTTCCTTCCGGGATCTCCGAAGCCTATATTCATTCCGATACCCTTTCAGACGCGGCAAACAGCGTCGAATATACGAATCTCGGAGGCTTTGCCGAATTTGATATTATTTTAGAAGCCCCCGCGGCAGCAGCTTCGACAGCTTATATATATCTCACAATAAACGGATCAAAGTACTCTATGCTTGTGGGAGGTTTTGTAAAAACAAACGCTCCGTGTCAAACCAGCTTCACATTTAGAAAAATAGGCGATACCTGGATAAGTATGTATCGCGCCGGAGGCAGCACTACTTATATCAAAATCAGCGACATGCCGTGGTGGGATGGGACGAATATAACATCGTTTAAAGTTGAATGTTATGGCACTACCGTATTCCCGGCGGGAACAAAAGTCACAATAAAAGGATTGACAAACAATAATCTTGCCGGCGGGAGTGGAACGGTATTTGATTATGAGAAAATTATAGATATAACAGAGTCCGTGCAAAGCATTACTATTAATCAGTTCGACGATGGAGAAGCTTTGCAATTAAAAGAACTTTATGTGTATCTTATGGTAACTGCCAGTACAACAAGTAATGTAAATCTTGAATTATGGTATGATGCTAATCCTGTTGTAGCACCCGCTCGATGGGCGTCTTCAATGGGATATGCTACAGGAAATCTTACTTTATATGCTCACGCCTATATTGGTAGTGCATCGAAAGTTTTAGAGGTTGACTATATTACAGGAGCAGTTGGAGCATATGTCAATTATACATCCTTGCTTAATGGATCGCTTAATCATAATATACACCCTATATCTTATAATAATCCTCCGCATTTGTTATATACTGAGGTCAAATGTATAAATACAATAGTGATTAAATCTCCACAAACCACGATTACCCTTGATTCTGGAAAAATTGTTTTAAGAGGTGTGAGAGCATGAAAAAATATATTAATGGCGAATACATTGAAATGACTACCAAAGAAATAGCAGACTTAGAAGCAGACGCGTCGAACGCTCCTGAACCTGTTCCGACGCTTGAGGAAGAAATTGCAAAGATTAAAGCCGAAAACGCCGAACTCCGCGCGGCGGTCGAAGCTCTTATTTCCGGCAGCACAGGAGGCACGACATGAAAAAATCCGATTTAATCGAGAGGGTATACGCGTTTAACCGCTCCAAAGCCTCTGAAAAGGCGGCAAACGAAAAGAAAATCTCTGACAAAGACGCGGAAATCGCGTCCCTTAAATCCGCGAAAGCGGCAATCGAGTCGGAACTCACCGGAGCGACAGACCGAATGCGCGAAATCGCGAATATGTTTTCCGCTTCCATGTGGAAGCTGCTCCCACAGTCAATAAAATCATATTTTGAACTATACCGAAAATGAAAGGAGAAACATTATAATCAATGGCAGACGAATTTATGACCCGCGATATGTGCGATCAGATACATAAAAACTTTGACGAACGTTTCGAGCGGGATAAGGAGAGGATCCAAAGTGTAGAAAAACTATGTGAAGCGATAGCCGGTTTAATAATTGAACTCAAGCACACAAACAAAATGATCGAATCGCATGAATCCCGAATCAAGGCGCTCGAGGACCGCCCTATTAAGCGCTGGGACGGGCTTGTCAGTACTTGCATCGCCGCTATCGCCGGAGGATTAATCGGCTATCTTATAAGCGCAATACTTTAACCGCACCCGATAACCGGGCGCGGAATTTTATTTAAGGAGAACGAAACAAAATCATGATCAACTGGAAACAGAAACTTTCTTCGCGTAAGCTGTGGGCGGGAATTATCGCCGCGCTCGGCAGCATACTTACTGCGATATTTTCCGAACAACTTGACGAAATGACCGTCGAGCTTGTCAAAACGGCCGTTATCGCCTTGTGCGTGTATATAGGCGGCGAATCCTTCGTCGATATCGCACGCGCGATATTTACCGCGGTCGGCAAAACCGCAGCCGAATTGTCCTCTGCTCCTCCGGGAACGGCAGCTCCGGAAACCGCCGCAAAAATAAATACTTCCGGATTTAATTATATTGAGCCTCAAATAAAGCCGCGGGAAGCGGAAACGCCTCCGCCCAGGCAGGAAGACAGCGGCGAGGAAACAGAGGACCCGGACAACACAACCGAATAAAAAGGCAACTGCAAAACAGCAGCTGCTTTTTTTATACTTAAATATTAAAAATACGCAGGCCGAAAGCGAAAACATGACAATCGCGATCCACGCGAAAAAAGGAGATTCATGGACGAAACCAATAACAGCGTAAACACGCCGGCGGCCGCTGATCCGGCAAACGCGGGGCAAGTCGCAAATGCCCAAAGCGCGGACACATCATCCGCAGCGGCACAGACCGCAGATGAATCCACGCTGACCGGTGATCCCGTAAATCCCGGCGCAAAAAGAGACTATGAGCACGACGCGGAATACGCGCGTCAGAGGCGAGACCGCGAAGCAGCCGAAAGAGAGGCGGCAGCCGCGAAAAAAGCGTCTGATACGCTGCGCAACGCGCTCAAAACAATGAACATCACCGGCGAAACCCCGGACGAAATGGCTATAAACGCGGAGGCGTTTGCCACCGGGAAGCCGCGTGAGGAAATCAAGGCCGCATACGAAAAGCGGACGGAAGCGGAAACCCTGAAATCCGAAAATGAGAACCTTAAAAAGCTCATCAGAGACAGCGCTTTGAATAAGGATCTTATCGCGATAAAGGCGGCATATCCGGAAGTCAAAGCGGAAAACATCAACGAACTCGGCGAGGATTTTGTTTCCATGATGGCCGCGGGGAAAAACCTTGACCCCGTCAAGGTGTACGGCGCATTGAAAATCATGAATGAAGCTAATAAAAAGCCCGTTCCGAAATCGACCGGCGACGTGCGTTCCTCCGGCACGCAGGAAAAAGACTTCTTCACACGAGAAGAAGTTCAGAAAATGACCTCGTCAGAAGTTCACAAGAACTATGACAAAATCATAGCTTCTCAGAAAAAATGGTAAGCCTCCGGAGATAATCCCCGGAGGGAAGAAAGAAAAGGAGAGTAATCAATGGCATATAATAACTTCATCCCCACCGTATGGGCAGAGGGGATAAACCGCGAACTTGAAAAAAAGTTCGTATTTGCAGAGGACTGCAACAGAAAATACGAAGGCGATGTCAAAGAGTTCGGAGATCAGGTCCGTATACTCGGCGTTGGTTCCCCAACTATAACGGACACAGAGGATAAAGATATAACTCTCGGCGATCCGGAAAAAATTGAGGACACAAGCGCGACGCTTATTGTCGATCATATCAGCCATTTCAATTATAAGGTCGGTGATATCGACAAGGCACAGGCAAAAGGAAATATACTCGAAGCACTCCACGCCGAAACAAGCGAAAAGCTTGCGGATAAAATGGACGCGCATATCGCGTCTTTGGCAAACGATGCGAGCGCGATCCTCGACGCCGCAAGCGCATACCAGGCAACAGCAGATATTATCCTTGAAAAAGTCGATACAGCGCTTCAAAAGCTGTATGAAAATAACGTATCGCCCTCAGCTGATATCATTATGACGGTCACTCCCCGTTTTTATATGCTTATGAAAAGGGCGTATGCGTCGCTCGATACAAACAACAGCGGCATAATCAAAAACGGTAAAGTCGGCATGTACGGCGGTATAACCGTCAAAATGAGCAACAACGTCGCGACAGCTTCCGCCGGCGCGGTAGATAAAATCATGGTCAGGACTAAGCGTGCTATCGCATTCGTAAATCCTATGACGCATGTTGAGCCTTACCGCCCGGAGAAAGGTTTCGCAGACGCCGTAAAAGGCTTTGTACTTTACAAAGCAAAAATCATCCGCCCGAAAGAAATGATCGTTATGAACGTCAAGTATACCGCTTGATGAATACATAACGAAACAGAAAGGATAAACACATGGCAATACAGGCAATCACAAACGCTGCATTAACAGCATTCAACACCACCGCAGATTTTCCCGCAGCGGTCGCGGCATCCGTCGCCGCCGACGGCGTGACAATAGACGCCACCGGAAGAGACGACAAGTTGCTTATCTACATCGAAAACACCGATTCAGTCAACGCGGAATCCGCAATCATTAAAAAGGGCAACGGAATCCAGGCGGCAAATGATCTTACGGTATCTCTCGCGGCAAGCGCGAAAAAGGTTATTCAGCTCGAAAGCGGTGCGTTCAAAAACGTGAGCGGGACAAATAAGGGCAAGATCCTTATAATCCCGTCGAGTACAGACGTGAAATTCTCGGCAATACTCATGAAATAAAAGGCAAGGCGCGGGAGGCATTTGCTTCCCGCGCTTTCCGGCTATCAGAATTTATTTTAGAAGGGGATCAAGAAAAATGACATATTACGAATTAAAAAGAAACGTACTCCTGAGAATGGGAGAGGGCGCGAACGTAACCGCGTCCGGCATAAACTCAACAAGCGTTATCGAAAACTATAATAAGGCGATCCCCATGCTTGCGTCGGAGGGGCTCGCAATGTGCGCGGCCACGGCAATATATATCGTAAAATCATACGACGCAGTTAAAATTTTAAGCGAAAACGATATAAGATACGATATGCGCGCTCTCGTAAGTGATTTTTATAGCTTTTCGAAGGACGGCATAACGCTCGACAATGAACCATATAACGATTACCGCACAGAGGCGGATAAGATCATTATCATTCCCGGCGACGTCTCGGGCACCATTAAAATATATTACAACGCATATACAACACGCCTTGCCGACAATATAGCGGACGGCACCGCGCTTACTATAGATCCCGAAATATACGCTATAATTCCAATGTACATTGAGGGCAGACTCCGCATTATGTACGATTACGGCAATAACAGCGATTACGGCCTCAGCCTCGTAAACGAATTTGAGCAGCGCCGCGCGGAGCTGATCGCGGAAAGAAACAAAAACAGCCCGCGGCTTTCCGTCGTTATTCCGAAGGGACGGTTAAGAATATGATTACAATCAAGAAGTTTGGCGGAAATGTAAACCGTAAACAGTATGTATACGATACCTTCCTTTCCGTCGACTTCGGCCGAGCGAGCGCGAATCTCGAAAAGGTCTTCTCTCCGGACGCGGTGAATATGATCCGCGACGAATACGGCAAAGTCCGTCGCCGGATGGGATATGAAAAGGTTTTCACCGTCTCGGGTAAAGTGTGGGGCATGACACGGTATAACGGGTATATATATGTCCATGCCGGTACAAATCTATATAAATGCGTAGAGGGCGCGGGAACGCCCGTAACGCTCGCCGCAAGCGGTCTTGCTCAGTCCGCAACACAATGGCGGCAATCCGGCGGCAAGCTGTATATTCTCGACGGTACGGAGCTGTGGCAGTTCAACGGCACGACGCTTTCCGCAGTCGTCGGCAAGATACCGACAGTCACTATAAACACGCCTCCGAAGGGCGGCGGAACACAGTTCGAACAGTTTAATCTCATATCCGATTATTTCACACAGGGCTTTATCGGCGACGGCACAAGCACAGTATACCACCTTGTAACGACCGGATTAATGGATTACTGCGTAATCAAAACCGCAAGCCTTGATGTCAACGGAAATGTCGTATGGACGACAATGTCAAGTGGTTATACACTCAACGCGGCCACCGGAACAGTCACATTCACAACCGCGCCCGGCGCTCCGGTCGTAGCCCAGGAAGACAATGTATTGATTACGATCCGTAAAAACCGCACAACTGAACGGTGGAAAATAACACATTGCTCCGTTTCCCGCGGCTTTGGTGTAAATGGATATGATAATCAGTGGTTTTTGTCCGGAAACCCGTCGTATAAAAATCATCTGTATTGGTCGGCGATAAACGATATCACATATTGGGGCGATCTTCAGTATGCCGTGCTCGGGCAGGACGACAGCGCGATAATGGCGCTCAATTCCCTGTCAAATCAGCTTGTAGCTCATAAGGACGACCGGAGCGGCGACAACTATATACTCAGCGTGTACGAAGACGCCACAGCAATACAAAACATCATAATTACGCAGATCTCCGTCGATAAAGTCATTCACGGCGCGGGGTGTATAGCAAAATATACCGCTCAGCAATTCGGCGAGCCGGTTATCCTTTCAACACTCGGAATCAACGCCATAGCATACCGCGATATATCCGGCCTCCAGGTCGAAACTTTACGAGGCGAACGCGTTACGCGCAAGCTGCTCGCAGAACCGAACATACAATACGCGGCGTCGTGCGTATGGAAATATTATTACTTTATAGCGGTCAACGGCAATGTCTATGTTCTCGACCGCCTGAACCCGGTCGGCGAAAACAATGTATTGAACAATATATATCAGTATAACGCTTTCTTTTGGAATCACGTACCGGCGACGGCATTCTTCCCCGATGGCGATCATCTGTATTTCGGGACAGCCGACGGAAAAATAATGCGGTTTTATACAAATGAAAATGAAAGCACTAGCTATAACGACGACGGAGTGACTTATTCGTGGTCGTGGACGTTCCCGGAATTTGTCGGGGACGTTTTTTATATGTCAAAGTGTCTGAGGCATATCGCGATACGCGCGAAAGCAAGCGTCAGGACGACGCTTTCCCTTTCGGTACAGTTGGAAGGTCAATGGAGCACCGTAACGCGCGAAAGCGCCGCGTTCGGCTATTGGGACTTCAACGACATAAACCTCGCGAACCTTTCCTTTTCAACCGACGCAACGCCGAAAAAGGTATCATTCCCATATTCGCAGAACAATTTCGACAAAATAAGCTTTAAGCTTTACGGCTCGACAATAAATGAGCCGTTCGGGCTATATTCCTTTGCGTTCGAGACATACGAAAAAGGCTATCACAAATAAAAATACAGGAGGACAATATAAACATATGGCAAGCGCAACCACAAACGCGTACAAGGCTCTCAGCCTTTATAACGATGATCTTTTAAAGGATCAGAACCCGAACGCATACGCGGAACTGCTCAAATATAAACAGCAATGGGCGCAGGCGGACGCGTCCGGAGATAACGCCGGAATGGCGGCGGCAAGAAACAGCGCGGAGAATATACGTAAAGCAGCCGGATACACAACCAACGACGACGGATCAGGGTATATCCCTTATTCACAGCCGGCAGCAGCATATACACCGACAGCAGCATATACGCTTGAAAACCCGTATAAGTCGCTCCAGGAAGAGACGAATCAAAAGCTTGCCGCCATGAAAAAGACAGAGCTCGAATCCGCCGACAACGGCTATAACACGCTCGAGCGGCAGGCGTATATCAATAAACGTCAGACAGAGGCAAACATGCCGGCGACGCTTGCACGCACCGGGCAGACGGGCGGCATGGCGGAATCGACAGCTATCAAGCCTTCCGTCGCATACGGGAATCAGCTCTCGCAGATCGGCGCCGAACGGCAGAACGCAAAGAACACCATAAATCAAAATTACGGTAATAAAGAATTGCAGTACGCGATTGACTTCGCGGACAAAATTATCGCGCAGAATAACTATCAGGCACAGTTCGACTATCAGAAACAACGTGACAGCGTATCAGATCAGCAGTATAAGCAGAGCTTTGATTATAACGCCGCCCGCGATATCATAGGCGACAAACAGTATGACAAGAACTTTGATTACAACGCGGCGCGTGATACCATAACCGACAATCGGTACGCCGATCAGCTCGCATATCAAAAGCAGCAGAACGAGCTTGACCGACAATATCAGCAATCTGTATTCGATTACAATAAAACCCGTGACAATGTCTCGGACACGCGCTATGCGGATGAGACGTCATATGAACGCAATATATATCAGGAGCAGCTTGAGCAGAAAGCCGCCGAAGCCGCGGCACAGGCAAAGACCGACGCGGAAGCCGCGGCATATGACAAAGCAATCAATATCGCAAAATATACCGGCGATTATTCCGAACTCGAAAAGCTTCTCGGCTCTCCTTCCGGAAGCATATCAAATTATCAGAAGACGCTCGCACAACAGGAAGCGAATAGCAGCTTTTCGGAATTAGGAGATTACACGAAATCTCTTATTGAAGCGTCAAAAGACTATTTAGGGAAAACCGACGCAAAGGTATTCGAGCAGAAATTTAAGGTATTCGAGCAGAAATTTAAGGAAGCTCTCTCGAAAGGTCTTGTTACTCAAAATGAATATGAGGCGGCAAAAATTCAAGCGGGCATAACCGAAGCAAAAGACGGCACGCTTGTGGCGAAAAAATATGAAGAATATCCTTCTACTAAAGACATGCCTTATAATTATCTTTTGAAATTGTATAACGATTTTAAGAATTCTGATCAGGATAAGTTAACGGACGACGAATTGATATTCTATAACGATGTAATTGATGAACTTGATAAACGGAAAAAAAACAATAAAATAACAATTCCAAATGTGTTAAACAAAAATACAGAGAAACAAGAAAATCCTTTGTCAAAATCAATCATGTATCAAGGAAACAACAGAAATTATACTCCATCTTCAACGGCTAATGTATCTCCACAATCTTCGGGCAATGTATCAGAGACAAGCGGAACAAACCAACCTCCGCAATATATAAAAGATGAATTCGGGACATGGACAAACGCCGATTTTGTAGATATGAGTGATGAAGACATAATAAAAGCCGTAAACTCAGGAAAAATGATACCGAAGGAAATTAACGGTGTTCTTTATTTGATGAAACAAGAGGGATAATATGACAAATAATGAATTGTCAGAACTGCTCAAAAAAAGAAAAAACACGTTTGCTCAAAAAGCGCAAAATCAAATTTACAATGATGCACTTAAAAAAACTCCAGAGCAAATTTATGCAGATTTTGCAAATATTGATATGTCAAAAAGCAGAATTGAAGAACTGCTTAACAAAAGAAATAATATATATCATATAAAAACGCCGGAGCAACTATATTCAGAAATTGCAGATTATAAAATCGCTGAAAAGGAAGCTTCCAGACAAAAAAATAAAAGTACAGTCAATAAAGGCGAAAGCGATCTTATATACAATGCTGTCAATGCAGTAAGAACAAAAAACAACGTAGATAAGTCCGCTTCATCCGGAAATAACAGCGTTTCAAAATATCTTGACTCCGTAAGCGATTCCGATTCAAGCCTCCCGAGGTTCCAGCGCGGAAGCGATAACAAACTGCATTATATCAGCTCTGAAAATAACCTTTACAAATATATGACGGACAGCGAAGCGGAGGAATATAACAAAGTATACAACGATTACGGTGTATATGCCGCCACTGACTGGGCCCGGCGTAAGCTCCCCGAACTTCGGGAACGCTCCGCAGCCGATATCGCGGAAGCCGGAAGCGGAATGAACACGGCCGAGAAGATTTTTCTTTCGTCTGTGCCTTCAGGATTTTTGAATTCAATAGAGGGAATAAGAAACACTCCCGCTGCGCTCGCGGACACAATGCTTTCAGCACAGAAAGCCGCAAATCCAAATCTAAGAGATATACCCTATATCGATACAAAATCATCTTCAGCGGCGGTAAAAGCTTCACCGGCAATAAGAGAAAGCATTGATAGTAAAGTCGGTAGATTTATATACGACGCGAGCGAAACCATAGCGAATCAGGTTATACCTATAGCGGTCGGTCTTGCGACCGCCGGCGCGGGATCCGCAATATCAGAGGCGGCACAATCGGCAGCGTTCGCTTCTCAGATATACGGAAATGTGTATAACGCAACACTTGAACAGGGCGCCACGCATGGACAGGCGGCAGAATACGCCATTGTAAACACTGCGCTTGAGGTCGGACTTCAAAAAGCTCTCGGCGGTCTGCCCGGTTATGGCAGTATCGCAAGCGGCAAAGCCGCCGAACTTGCGACAAAAAACATAACAAGCGCGACCGCGAAATTCTTTGTCCGTATGGGCTTCAATATGCTCAGTGAAGGAACAGAAGAAGGTCTTCAGGAATTAATCGATCCGCTTGTCAGAAACATTATACTCAACGAAAAAAACGAAATTAAGCTTTCCACACCACAGGCGTGGTATGCTTTCCTCCTCGGAGCGACAAGCGCCGGCATTCTCTCCGCTCACAGCATAGCCTCCGATGTCCGTAACGAAAAAATTCTTACGGAAGTAAATAACCTTACATCGGAAGAAAAAAAGATATATGACGAATCCAAAAAACAGGCTGAAAAAGTATTAAAGGAAAAAGGCAAGCTTACAGAATTATCCGCAGATAACACGGCGGGAACAGAGCTTAACCCGCAAGCCGCGCCGGGCTTTAACGAAAGCACGGAAAGCAAGGAAAACGTATTATCCGCAGAAAACGCGCTTAAATCGCAAAATAACGCGGTTTTAGAGGGGCAGAACAATAACCCCGCGTTCAGAGAAGCACCATCCGCAAACAAGGTATCGGAAACCGAAACTGTAACAGATAAACGCAGATCACAAACGCTATATACGGCAAGTGTCGAAAATGTGGACAGCGAAACCGCAGACGCAGCTGTCCGTATCGGCGAAAGGCTCGGGCGCGAAATTATATTCTATTCAGAAGACGCAAACAATGGCGTAATTAAAAACGGTTATCTTTCCAACGGGAAAATATATATCAACGCAAAAAGCGGCAGAGTTCTTGAAAAAATTGTATCTCACGAACTCACTCATACCCTTGAAGCTTCCGGGAGCTATGTAAAGTTCAGCGATTTTATAATCAAAAAACTTTTGACTGAAAAAGGAAAAACGAGCTTTGACAAGCTCGTTTCCGATACCATAGGTATTTATGCCAAAAGAGGCGTGACTATTGATGAAACCGGAGCAAAGTCCGAAATAGTCGCCGATTATGTCGCCGAACACCTTTTGACGGACGAAACCGCCATAAATGAAGTTGTCGGGCAAAGCAAAAGCGTAGGACAGCGTATATATTCATGGCTCTCCGGGATTATATCCGAAGCAACGGGCAATAAAGAAAAGGCCATGCTTATAAAAGCGAAGCTGCTTTACGCGAAAGCTCTTGCGGAGGTCGACCAGAATAGGACGGAGAACAAAACAGAGCCGCAAAATGGTACCAGTATTATTTCATTCGATATATCTTTGGGCGATAATAATGATATGATTGCATTGTTACGGAAAAAACAAAATGAATTTATTAACTCAAATTACATTTTCGATATAAGCAAAACTGTGTTAAAAGAGGCGAAGACCCAAACGGAATCTATATCAAATTATTTTGATGAGATAGGAAACAGAGCATTTAATCCACGTCTTGGAGTAGTTGAACTTAAGCATGCTGGCGCTAAGACGACTATATTTCATGGTTTCGGGAAAGATAAAATGTTAGCCGTTGGAGCTATAAAAAATGTTATTGAAAATGGTAACATCATTGATTATCAAGATAACTGGAAAAATAGATCATATGATACATATGTAATTGCAGGAAAAGGTAAAATAAATAATGTTGATTCTATTGTAGGAGTTATTGTAAAAGCATATCCTCATCAAAAAATGAATAGTAAATTTTATCTACACGAAATGATAAAGATAGAAACAGAATTACACATCATTGACGGTGCTGTCATTAAAAATGGCGAGACAACCGTGAGTAATTCTGTTTCTGACCCCAATATATCACAAGATACACCGAAAGTCAATAATAGTATACGCGAAAATTCAGAAAATGATACGTCAGTGAATGAAAATGACACGTCATCAGACGCAAATAGTTCATATTCCCCCGCCGCAAAAGAACTTACGGCGGAGGCGGAGAACGGGGAGACAAAGTTTTCATTCAACGGAGTTAATAAAGACGGAATCGAAGTATATGAAACAAATCCTGAAGTAAAAAAAATGAGATACAAAGATAGGAAAAAGTTGTTTATAGAAAGACTTGAGGAAGAATATTGCATACGAACGGCTAAATTCTATCGAAACGGACATTATGAATATGCTTTGTTTTCACCTGATTATGGGAAAATGGTATATGGGGATCAAAACTCTGATAGTAAAGGCAATAATGCAAGAACAAATCTTGGCGCATCGGGAGATATTTTCTTGCTTTTGGAAAATTCAAAATATAATAATTCTTCTAGGGATAAAGATAAGCATGCAGATACGGATCATTGGGATTATTATGTTAAAACAGTGCAAGTGGATGGCGAATTATTTGATGTTATTGCAAATATTAAATATGAATATGCCAAGCAAAAATACATATACACAATACAAATGAATAAAAAAGCAGAAGCTGTGCCAGCTCCGAGTATATTACCCGAGGGCAATAACTCTTACAATGGAGTGAACACAGCTTCTGTTGTTGACCCCAATATACCACAAAATACACCGGAAGTCAAGACTAGTATACGCGAAAATTCAGAAAATGATACGTCTGTGAAAACGGATGAAAAATCTTCTATTTCCGCGGTCGGCACGAAAGCAAATACCCAGGTACGAAATGCCGAATGGTATCGAAAATACAACCAGGCAATGAAAGCCGCCGAAGAATCGGCGGTAAACAAGGTAAACAAAGAATACGCAGATAAAAAAGTAAGCCCGGAATTTTCGCAAGCAGTCGAAACGATTCGATATAAAAACGTAATGGCGGACGCTTTGAACAAACTAAAAGCCGGCGAAATGACCGCCGACGATGTGAACACATTGAAAACAGCCGTCAAAAACAAGGTATCCGCTGATTATCAGGTCAGAGAATATCAGAAATTATTGGAATCCGAAAAAACCTTGTCGAAATCGAGAGCACGCGAAAGCATACTCCGTCAGAAAGTCGCCGACGCTGCCGAAGCGGAAAAGCAATACAAGCTTATTATTTCATGGCTCCAAACAAAAGAGGAACGCGCCGCAAATAAAAGCCTGACCGAATATATCAAAAGCAAGGATAAACAGGAGCGCATGACAAAAGCGCGGGAAAAGATACTTTCGAGAACTTCGAATTTAACAAAATGGCTTTCTGATCCAAAGGAAGCCGGTCAGAAGTATGTCCCGCAGCCGATGCAGAAGCCGCTCGCTGAGCTATTGAATATGTTTGATTTAGGGAAATCGAACGCGGCGTATGGGATAAAACAAGGGCTTGCGAATGTCGTTACCGAATATCTTTCATCAGAAAGAAGTAATTCCGAAAACGGCATAACCTATACATTCGACTATGACATTTTGAACAAGATATCACAATTCAACCAGTTCGAAGAAAATTCCTTCAACAAAATGCCGGTTGAGCAGATAGAGCTGCTCGATGAAATAATCAGCAGCTTATACAGCACAGTCACAAGCGCGAACAAGCTTTTCGCGAATAAAAGATACGCACACGCGAACGACCTGGGACGCGCAAGCTATGAAGAAATAGAAGCAAAGAAAAACCGCCCCGCAATTCTATCCGCGGGCAAAATGGCAAGCTTTATGAGTACCGGCATGATAAAAGCCGGCACATGGTTCAGATCGACAGGGAAAGTCGGGGAATCAATATATAATTCTCTGCTTGATGGCTTTGAACGCAAGACATATCATATCAGGGATTCACAGCAATTTGTCAGTGACCTGTTCAAAGAGATTGACATAAAGCAAAGCGACCTTGATCAGATCACCGGTACAAAGGCGTTGAAAAGTACATATAAGCTCGAGGGTGGCGGCGAAATAACCTTAAACAAGTCTCAGATTATGGATTTGTATCTTCTTTCAAGACGGAAACAGGCGCTACAGCATATCCTCGAGGGCGGCGTAAAAGTAGAAACAGAGGGCGGAGGCATAATAAACGATTTTGTCCGCCGTAAAATTGAAAGTCAGAAAGCGTCAATATTGACAGAGGGCGACATAAATAAAATAACCGACACTCTGAGCGCAAAGGAGAAAAAGCTCGCGGAAAAGCTTCAGCAGTACGCGGCGAAGGTCGTCGGCGGCTGGGGAAACGAAACAAGCATGCAGCTCTTCGGATATGAGAAGTACAAGGACGCCAATTACTGGACCATACGCACGTTAAAAGAATATATCGCTATAAACGAAGCGAATAAACTCGACGATAAAGCGAAGCTTTCCGCAAAACACCCAGGCTTTTCAAAGGAGCTTGTCCCGGACGCGAGTAATCCTATTATGCTCGGCGATGTCTTCTCTGTATTCTCAACACATGTCGCGGACGTCGCCGCATATAACGCATATGCCGCGGCGGTCGAGGACAGCAACCGGTGGATAAATTATAATTTTAAAAAAGACTATGAGTTGCGCGGGAATGTCCCCGAAAAAGGCGCGGGAACGCTAAGAAGCGCAATGACAGAAACCTTCGGAAAAGATTTTGTCAATTATTACACGAGGTTCATAGTCGATCTGAACGGCAAGCAGACGAATGATCCTTCGTTCATTGACAGCTCTCTCGGAAAATACAAAGCCGCCATGATAGGAGCGAATATATCCGTTATCGTTCAGCAGCCGACGGCATATTTCCGCGCCGGAGCGATACTCGACGCGCAGGACCTCATAAAAGGCGTGGCGCGGCTCGCTCCGGCGATACGCAAGGCAAAGGAATACAGCTCTCTCGCGCTTTGGAAAAGCTATGGATATTACGAAACCGGAATAGGGCAAAGCATAAAAAAGATCATAACCGGTCAGCAAAACTTATCCGAAAAAATAAAAGATACGTTGATGCAGCCGGCGGCGCGTGCTGATGAAATAACGTGGGGCTATTTATGGAACGCGTGCGAGGAAAATGTAAAGCGAAAACATCCGGAATTGAAATATAACTCGGAAGAATTTAATTCGAAGGTGAAAGGCTTATTCGATGAGGTTATTGACAAAACGCAGGTCATTGATACCGTTTTCCACCGCAGTCAGTTAATGCGCAGCAATGAAACCTTTAATAAAATAACCACTTCATTTATGAGCGAACCTACGACGACATATAACGTCATATATGAAGCAATGGACACATTCGCGAATAAAAGCAGCAAGGCGAACGCAAAAAAGCTTGTCAAGGCAATAACGGCAAGCTATATCGCAATTCTCGCGGCAAACGCCATGAAAAGCCTTGTTGGTGCTTTACGAGACGACGATGACGAAAAGGATTTCGGAGCTAAGTTTGAAAACAAAATGGAACAGAACCTTTTTGGATGGTCGGGAGATCTGAACCCGCTTTCATGGCTGCCGCGCTTCCGCGACGTTATGTCTATGCTCGAAGGGTATACCGTAGACCGTATGGATATGGCAGGCGCTCAGGCATTGGTAGAGGCAGGAGAAGCTGCGATTTCTTTAGCGGCGGGAGACACAAAAGCAAGCGATTATGACGTCACTCTGAAAATATCAAAAGGGATCAGCGCCGTATCCGGGTATCCGATATCAACAATTATGCGTGATATGGACGCGACATACCGGGCATTCAGCGGTAAAAACTTCGGAAATACGTTTTTAATAAAACGCAAGTACATTGATACGGCGGAGGATATCCTTTCCGGAGAAGAAACGGCGTATCAAAAAGGACTTTCCGAAGCTATAAAAAAAGACAAAGAAGCGGAATATGTGTCAAGCATAAAAACGGCGCTCGCGTTTTCGGACGATGCGCGTATAAAGGAAGCAGCGGAAGCAAAACGCACCGACGACGATATCACATATGATAAAAATATTCAGCTGCTTGTAAAGGACGGAATCCCGGAGGACGTCGCGAAAAGCGCGGTGACGAAATATTTTAACGCAACATATGTTCCGGCATACAGCTATAATGATCTTGCTCAGCTTGTTACTTTCGGAGCGGAGGCGGGAGATTCAAATGAATCAAGCAAAATGTATTCCGCTCAAAAAACGGTAATAGAAGAGCTTGTATCAAAAGGACGGACAAAAGCCGCCATACGTTCACAGCTTACGGAACAGCTGAGACCGTTATATCTCAAGATTTTCGAGAATTATATAAAAACAGAGGGCGAAAGCGAACAAAAGCAGTTAGTAAACCTCATGAAAGAAATGATTCGATTAAATCTCGGATATGACTGGCAAACCTTTGAAACATGGCGAAATGAATATCTGAAAAAGAGGGCGGCGGAATAGCTGCTCTCTTTTATATCAAAAATTAAAAGGAGATTAAACTATGGCATTTTCAAGACCGCAAAACAACCTTTCAACATTCCGAAGCATGCCGGATGTCATATCAGGCAGCGCGTCGACACTGAAAGCGTTGCTTGACGACCTCCACAACGCGAACGCAAACGAACTAATAACCCTAATCTGCGAACTGGAAGCCGCAACCGGCGCCGGGAAAATAGGCGCGAGCGTACAGGGTATTGACGGAAACAACATTCAAGCGTTACTCGCGTCACTGAATATAAAAATCGACGAAATAACGCAAGGATTAATTGTCGGTGCGATCCCCGACGGTTCTTTAAGCGAATCAATGCTCGCTGCCGCTCTCGCGGACAAAATAAACTCGGCTATAGCGGTATCAAACGCTTATTTAATATTTAAAACAGCAGGTAGCGCGAGCTTTACCGTCCCCAGAACGGGATATTACAAAGTACGCCTCCAGGGAGCGGGAGGCGGCGGAACGCTCAACACTTCATATTTTGTAAGCAACGCTACATACGAATGCGCCGGAGGCCCTTCCGGAGCATACTGCGAAGCTATTTTACATCTCATCAAAGACGATATAATTCCTCTTTCGATAGGCGAAGGAGGTGAAGGAGCCGGAAACAGCTTTTTCACGCTTGACGGCACGACGTCAGTAAGCAATTTTAACACGATTTACAAGAACACAACGCTTCATAACTCACCCGGCGGTGCGACGACATTCGGCTCCGGTGAGAACATTATAACCGCTCCCGGCGGATCAAGACTAACCTCTTCGCCAATGCCTTCAGCCGCGGGCCTTTATTCTTCAGCGCTGATGCTTGTAAAAGCCGGCATGATATGCGCAGACAATTCTTATGTCAGCGGAATCGAAAATGGTTATTCATATGCCGGACAGGCATTATACAGAGGCGCGGAAAGCTTTTCGGGCAATGGCGCGGACATATCCGGCACGTCAATTATTTCTCCTGGTTTCGGCGGCGGCGGTCTCGGCGGACGGTGGTATTTCGACGGCTCGACAACGATGACATTCAGAAGACAATCGGGAAAAGGCGGAAACGGACTTATCGTGATTGAATATGTTCAATAAAAATCGTCACAAAATTTATAAATAAAACGGAGGTTAAAATTCATGTCAAAAACAGCAAAGGGGCTTGTCGAGTATGCGAAAGCGCAGCTCGGCCGCCCGTATTGGTACGGCTCTTTCGGACAGCTCGCAAACGCGCGAGATCTCGATTGGTACGCAAGAACATATCCTGTTTATTGGACCGATTCCCGCGTCGTCCTGGCAAAGGAAAAACATATCGGGCAAAAGGTTCACGACTGCGTCGGACTGATAAAAGGCTATCTGTGGAGCTCAGACCCAAACAGTCCGGCGAAATACCGCGAAGATCAAGACGTTTCCGCGAATGGCATGCGCTTGAAATGCGTGGAAAGAGGCGATATCAACACAATTCCTGAAACGCCCGGTACGCTTGTTTTTATGTCCGGCCACGTCGGGATTTACATAGGGAATGGCGAGGTTATCGAAGCGCGCGGCTTTCAGTACGGCGTCGTAAAGACAAAGCTCTATGATCGTCCCTGGAAGTGGTGGGGTAAATGCCCGTGGATTGATTACAGCGTCTTATCGGCGGCGAATCAGGCTCAGATTAAAGCCGGCGACCGCATAACGATCCTCCCCGGCGCGAAGTACATTAACGGAAAGAGCGTTCCGGAGCGCTTCATCGGCAAAGCGTTCAATGTTCTTTCAATCTCAAACGGCAACGCGCTGATCCTTCAGCTCTTCAGTCGGATCGCTTATGAGTACATAAAAAAGCAATGAAAACGCCTAAGCTGCTCCCCGAATCAATGCAGAATCTGACGGAGTTTTCAAAATGGTTCGTCGTTACGGCCGTCCGCGTATGGATATGCGGCGGGCTATACGGCGGGATTGTGTTATTGATTCAAATATACCTGGCAACATACAGCATCGATCTCACCGGCTATTTGATGTATCTCGCCGTTCCGCTCACCGCCGGAGCTGTCGGGTATTTCTGTAAGGCGGCATTCGAGAACCGGGAGAAAATAAAGAATTCCCGCTTTGAGCAGCAGAACGAGCCGTATCTCAAAGGTTACGCGGAATTTATGGAAAAGGAGGACGAAGAAGCAGAAGGACAAAGCAATGAATTACACGTTTGAATTTACAATAAATGATCATTAAGCAAGAGTTTAAACAAAAACTCGGGTAAGCAAAAAGCTTACCCGAGTTTTTTGTTAAAAGGGAATGTTTATAATAAACATAATGGGAAATATAATTTCAGTCCTTTAGTCAAGTGCAGGAAGTGTCGGATCGCATCTTTGAGCATTTGCGTGGGCCAGTACTTTGCCCACGGGGGTAATTGTATAAAGTACAGGAATGGCATCCCACCAATTTCTCAACTGCTTTAAATTCTCATGTTCATCCCATTTTTCCATAAATTTTGATATATTTTGAGATTTGAGTTCCGAGTTACTATTATACAATGTGTATATTTTCTTAATCGCTTCTTTTTGGCTATCAGTAACTTCTATCATAGTTTTCAGCATCGTCTCTCGTCCATTTGAATCTATCTTCAGCAGACGGTAAAAAGAGAGTAAATCCAATCTATTGATATTTATTATTTGCAAACGCACAAATCCTGGAATCAACTCATGGTCACATAAAATATCATTTGGTAAATTGGCATTTTTGATTATTTCTGTTGCCTTTTGATAATTTTCTGACTGCTTATCAATGCCGACATCAACAAAGCCTGATAATATCTTGGTATAATATTGATCTAGTTTCTTTAAACTGCCTAATGATTCTATCCTTATAGCATCAAGAACATCAAGGTGTTCAATCCACTCTCTTCCTTTTGGTAAAGGTGCATATATAATTTTGCCAAAAAGAGAATTAAGTTTATTCAATGCATCATCTAGATATCCATTAGTTGGTATCCACCGGGAAACAGAGTAGGAAACTGTAATTCCTAACAAAGCTTCATCTGTAATCTCATCTACTATTTTCACAGCGCGATTTACGCCAGCTCGAATATTGCGATTAAGGCCATTTTTTGCTCTATGAATTAGTAACTCCGATAATAATTCATAATCGGCTGTGCGTTCAGTTGAAGCTGCCGATTTCTGTGCTTCTGAAAGAAGTATTTGTATGCTTGGATCTTTAAGCTCCACTAAAAGATTATTCTTCACTAAACGTGGGATAAGTTCGTTAGAAAAATGCTCAATTCTTTCTTTTGCGACTGCATACGCATCTTCCGTATATACAGACATTACATCGTGTAGTTTTTCATCAACTATTTCGCGAGCGCGCTTTTCATCAATTCCGCTATTAATAATAACCATACCTGCTTGAATTTGTTTAGAGTTGTCTCCTGCTTCTTGCCTCTGTTTTTCAAGCATCATCTTGACCTCCTATTTGTATTTGATTCGACTTGTCTCCAGCAGTTTGTTTCTGAGTAAAGGAAGCCATTACATCTTCGGATTTTGTATTATGTTTTTTTTGACAGAAATTACCCTTTTGGTATTGTTCTGATTTAGCGCCGGCTTCTTGTTCTTGAACAAATTTTCTTTTATGCTTGCCAATGCGAAAACCAACTATTCCTCCAAGTATTGTGCCAATTGCTAAGCCTATTAATTCAGTTCCCAATCCATCAAAGAACCACTTAAACCATTCAAGCATTTATGTTTCTCCTTTCCATTATAGGTTAATTTTTAAATCTCCCTTTATTGCTAAACAAGCCTGTCCGCCGATTAAACAAAATGAGAAGCTCATCTTAGTTTAATGAATTTAAAACTTAATTTATTTGAGTTCTTCAATATTGCTCCATCTTACACAATTTTCTGGTGGTTCTTTTGAATTGTCTAGTAGTGCGTCGAATAAATCCTTCACTTGTTGTTTAAAAACTTCATCAGCTTTCATTTGGCTTAAAGCATAATAAGGTTTATCTTTACTAATCTTTTGCTTTAATAACGCGTCCTCAAAATTTTGTTTACATGCAATAAGGAGTGTTTGACTCGAATTTGAGCTTTTACCTATTTCAGATAATATATTCATATTTACTGTCCATGCAGGATTGGCATTTCCATTTTCAGATTTCTCTGTATCGGCATCATGTAAAACGCCATAATTAGCAGTAAACTGATTTAATATTTTCACAATTGATGGTATAACCCCTTTTCCTCTCGCTCTAATGATGTGAACATCCTCATATTCATTTGGATAATATAATTTCAGTTGTGAAAATGCTGTATATTCTGTATCTCCTTCTACAACAACAATTCTACCGCCAAAAAAGAACTCATGTACATATGGATCGCACACATTTAATAATTTCAAATTTTCCTTATCGTCTTCACTTAACTGTGCTTTTTCAGGCCTGAAAAGAATTGTACTGTTTACTTCATCACATATGCTTCTATCGACCCGTATTATTGTTGTGTTATCACGAGAAAGATCTATAAAAATTGGTGAATGTGTTGTGACCATAACTTGCCAGTTGCCGGTTTTGGGTAGCTCATAAAGAACTTTCCTCGCATCTCTTATTGCGGTTGGGTGCAAACACATCTCTGGCTCGTCAATAAGCAAAACATGTGGTCGTTCCGATGTCTTATCTCCATTTTCAGAGATATATTTCAATGCAGTCCATAGAAGAGTTCGCCTTGCGCCGCTTCCTTGCCCTTCTATCTTCGATAAAAAGCCATCTGCTGGCCCCATATACAACCCTGGGGCTTCCTTAAATGGTGAGTATGTTTTATCAAGATTACTTTCTGGTTTTGCATCAAGCTTTATTACATAATTCTTGAAAACTTCGTTAAGATATTTATTAATGCTCTCTTCGATAGACTGAACTTGACCTTCAATCGAATTAGTGATACAATTCTGAAAAGTAGCTATCTGGCTGAGCAAAACTTCATAATCCGTTTTTCCGGAAGTGTTTTCAAGACTAGTTACTTTTTTAAGATTATCTACGATAATGTTAGATAATAATCCGGTTATCTTACTCGCCTGAGCTTCAGGTGATGAAAATGCATCAATCCTATGCGGTTTTGGTCTATATGCATTTGCCACGTTAGGTGCTCCCCAGGGCACCTTTTCTGACCAATCATTAGCAATTACATCGAATCCTTGCCGTTTTGGCTCTGCGTTTGGATTGTCCCATGTCCACTTTTCCCTGATTAATAGTTCTCCATTACCCAAATCTTTTATCCACTGCTCACCAGGCTTGTTTTCGGAAATAATTGTATGGACTTCAATTTCAGGTAATCTACCAACTTCAACTTTGCTGTTAGGGAAATCATCAATGGTCAAATAACCGTCCTTAGAACCCGTATTCATAGCAATTTCATAGGCACGTAAGATCGAACTTTTCCCGGTATTATTTGCGCCAACCAAAACCACTATATCATTTAAATATATCTCAAGAGGATTATTACCAATTGTTCTAAAATTTTTGATGACAAGTTTATTTAGTCTTGGACGCGGCTTAGTTTTATCCTCTGAAATCAAAGAAATAAATTCCTCTTTAGGTGCTTTTGCCATTTTAATCTCCTTTCGATTATACATTATTTCGTCAAATTATCGCTATGATATGCTGGTTGTACAAACTGCTAATTGTTGCTATAAAGTAATTATTAAATACTTTTTTCACTTATAGCTTTTTGTTATATATTTTAAACACCATTATATACCAATAATGTAAAAAATCAACATATTTCGACGTTATTTTTAATATTTTATATAAATAGCAAGGTAAATGTATATATAGGCCGGAAAATAGCAGGATAGTCTTTCGACTAAAATTTTATTCTCCATATGTCCTGGAATGTTATGCTCTGAGGCTTTTCTTTTTACTATTTATGACTACAATACAACATTTTTACTACATAGTCCTACCAAACTTACTACCGATAAAAATGTATCACTTTTGCGAAGCGGGATTATAGTCAGCCCTATAATATCGCTCTATTTTTATGCTCTCCGCCCCCGAAAAATCCCCGAAAAATTTAAACAGGAAAAAACAGGAATGAAAAATAGCGGTCAATATACCGCATAAAACACTATATATAGTGTATAATTAGACAAATACACATGATAAAAGAGGGTAATGTATGAGGAATTTTGTTCCCGTCGCCTCCACCATGATGCACCTATCCGAACAAGGTATCACAATCATCGTGACACCTATTGTGTTCGTATTAACGGCGCCGTTGTCGGTTAACGAATAAACCGAAAAGCAAAAAATCCCGTCTTACGATTTATACGATCGCAAGACGGGGTTTATTTTATATATTGTTTTTTGGGATAAAGTGTTATATAATGTTAAATATCTGATTTATAACTACATAAAGAGGTAAGTCATGCTAAAAAAGGGTATAATTGTCGAAACGACTTTTGACGAATATGAAATTGAATCACAAATTAACCAAGGCGGTAGTGGCACCGTTTTCCGCGTTTATAATTCAGCAAAGCAAGTTTATGCTCTTAAAGCTATTGACCGAAATCTAACAACCAAAGATAAACTCAAAAGATTTAAGAATGAACTTGCTTTTTGCCAAAATAATAATCATAATAACATCATACATATTCTTGACCACGGAGTTTACCATAAAAATGATGAAAACATTATTTTTTATGTAATGCCATTATACCCAATGACATTAAGGGATAGAATGAATTCTCGTATTCCAGCAGATGAAGTATTACCAATGTTTTATCAATTACTTGATGCTATTAAATATGCTCATCAAAAAAATATATGGCATCGCGATATAAAACCTGAAAATGTCCTTATTGATGACAATGGCACTGTTGTGCTTGCGGACTTTGGTATCGCTCATTTTTGTTCAGAGGAGCTTGTGACAGCGGTTGAAACAAAAAAGTGTGATCGTCTTGCAAATTTCCAATATGCAGCACCGGAACAACGTGCTAGGGATTCCATAGTTGATGGAAGTGCTGATATATTTGCTACGGGTTTAATACTTAATGAAATGTTTACAGGAAAGGTAATAGCAGGAGCCAATTATTTGACAATAAAATCTGTAAACTCAAAATATAGCTTTCTTGATAAAGTTGTTGATTCAATGATTTGCCAAAACCCAATAGATCGCCTATCTTCCGAAGAAATTGCATTTCAAATTGCATCTGAGCAAATAAATGATCAAGAAAACCAAAAACTTACATCCCTTATTATAAAAAAGCCTGATAATGATGATAAGTTTTTTGAAACCACAGATAGCATTAAAACTGTAAAAAAAATAGATGAAAAGGATTTAAATAATAAACTTGCTATTGTTGAGATTTATGAAGAACTATTAAAAGTCAAATCCCAAATTAAAAAAAATCAAACACAAAACTAAATGCGTAAGGAACTAAACTCAATACTATTTTAAGTAAATAAGAAAAGAATTACGGTGTTATCTTGATTTTTTATCAAATAGTGAAAACAGCGGACAAACTTTGATGCTTGCCCGCTTTTCTTTTTATAAAAAAACTTATTTAATCTCCACTGCTGCCGGTGAAGGCGATTTCCCTAAATCCTTACATAGTTCGACATACCCCGCTTGAATCGATTCTTTAATTTTTGCTTCGTCGAAATATTTGCCGAAGCGATCTACAAGGATTCCATAAACATAATTAAATTTCTGTTTGCCTTGATTCGTTTCAAAAGTCGTAAGCGCGACTGCGCAAAGCGATTTCGCTGTATCAAAAAGTCTCCGATCCTTTAACCATGGTACCGCGACCTTTGCGACCCAGGTCGATACCAGCGTTACGATAATACCCATAATCGCAAGGATTATTTGTGTGAAATCAATCGTGTAAGTCATTGTTTTGTTCTTCTCCCTTTTCTTTTTCAGTATTTTTGATATGGTCAGCATATCCTTTCAGATATGGCTCTTTGTTATTGTATTTTCGCTTATTACCGTGAAGGTATCCGAGTATGCTAAGCTCGCCGACGCAAGCCCCAAATACGCATGAAATAAGCGTTGACGGCTCACTTCCGACAATGATGAATATAATCAGGCATACTATCGTAAACACGGCTAAAAACGAGAATATGCTGTATACAACCTTATCGACATTCATATCTTTTTCAGAAACTGGAGCGCGATCCGGCTGAAAAGCTGAAGGATCAGCGCATTTGCTCCATCCTTCAGGCTCATCACATTCATTGCTTTGCCGATGAACCGCTCCGGAACGCTTTTGCCGTTGATGTACCTTGCACCGGGGAGAATCGTCACACGGTCGCCGGCTTTGAGCTGAGGCTGGTTCGCTGCCGATGAGACGCTGTAATCAATCCACGGGCATTTACCCCACCACTTCCACGGACGATCTGCAAGCCGAGTTTTAACTACGCCATACTGGAAGCCGCGAGCTTCGATGACTTCCCCGCCCCCTATGTACACGCCGACATGACCGGACATAAAGACAAGCGTGCCGGGTATTTCGGGAATTGTGTTGATATCGCCTTTTTCTGTGCATTTCGTGCGCATGCCGTTTGCAGAAACGTCCTGATCTTCGCGGTACTTTGCCGGGCTGTTTGCGTCAACGCTCCACAGATAGCCCTTGATGAGCCCTACACAATCGTGTACCTTTTGACCGATATGCTTTTCTCTTGCCAGGGCGACGCGAGTGTCTGACCAGTACACCGGGTATGTCTTCGCATACCAGTCTAGATCGCTTGTGTTTGCAAACTGCCCAAACGAACCGTACCAATACGGTTTACCGAGTTGTGCTTTGCAATAATCGACAAGACTTTTTGCTGTTTTTGCCATGGTTTCAACCTCCGTTTTCTTAATCATTTTTATGGTTTTTTACTACGATCTGACCGTGATCGCGTTCAAGATGCTCATTAAGCCGGTTGTGTTCCATTTTTGCGGATTCATAAATCGATGGGCGGCCGACAACTTCAAAATTATATACAATCGAACTGTTTGGGTCAGATCGTCCAAATCTTTTCAGGGCAATCTTATCACCTGGGAGTATCAAAAAGTCAGGTGGAGAAAAAACTACAGCATCGTAGTCGATTTTGTTCTGCGCTTTCGTCTGCTCACTTTTATCGGACCCTTTCGAAAGTGCGCAAATAATATTAGAATAAACCACAGAAGGAACGGATTTCGTGATCTTATTCGTTCCTGTCTGTGGCGTTGTTCTTGATATTATGGCAGTATCTTCGTATGTTCGTTCAATGGCCGCCCTTTCGGCAGCGGCATATCCGAAGCTCATTATCTGATCACCACCTTAATTTTCGATATTCGTTCAGTACTGTCTTCCATCCGAAAAAGTCGCCGCCGTCAGCCCCCATGTTGAAAGTTTGCGCCGATCCGGAAGCGCCGGAAGCATTAGCAAATGATGTTTGCACATCGCCACGCTTTACAGACGCCACCGGACCCACAGTAGCTGAGGCGTCGCCGAGTCCCGCGCTTTTATAATAACTGACGACCATGACAATGAGAACTTTTTCAAGAGGTGTTGGAAGCGTGTCCTGCCCGGTATAGGATAAGACCATATCTTCAATCGTTTGAATAACAAATTCAAGAACCCCATCCTGATCCATACTTGTTATACCGAGCAGGACCTTAATTTTTTCAAGTCTGGAATAAGTCGGCGACATAAGAGTATGAAAAAGTTGGTTCTTTTCAAGGTCAGTCAATCCTTCAAGTGAATTCATTATTTGTTCTAACACGTATTTCACCGCCTTATACTATAACTTAATTAAGCAACAACGATAGTTGCGTTTCCGGCTTTCTTTGCCTTATTGTCATCGACATCAACTTCCGCGATGGTGATCTTGTACCCGTTGGTTGCTGCGAGCTCGCCAGAAGCGGGAAGATCAGTCCAACCAGTCGTCAATACATCGTTATACGCGACAGCTGGCGCGGTTGTGGCATGAGTCTTGTATACAAGTTTTCTACCGGGAAGTGCTGTTTCTGTAACTGTAATTACAGTATTTCCTGCCGCTTCTGCATCGGCAGAAGCAACTGTCAAGGTTCCGAGAGTACCAGCGCCCTTTTCATAAAAGAAAATCAGATCAGGGGTGAGTGCCTTTGTTCCATAATCATAGAAGAAGGCCACACCGTAGTCGTTGGAGAGTGGGATCTTTTCAGGATCTTTGTAAGGGTAAGTCACAACAGGCTGAGCGATTGCGCCGTCAATCATCAGAATAACTTCAATCCCGTAAGGGAGATTTACACTGGAGTAAGTTTTTACGTTGTGAAAAACAGAGAATTCTTCTGCCGCTGTGTTTACGTTGGCATTATTTACGCCTTTATCGAGATAATTTCTGATCTCACCGTAGAAAGACGGGGAGCACACAAGACGCATAATGCTTCTCGGAATACCTCTGACATAGTCATTTTTCACGGTTTCAAGTTTCTGAATCATGTCTTCCAGCTTCTTTTCAATCGTATCTATGCCAGAAGCGGGTTCATATGATGCGCCGGCGATGACGGCAGTCTGGAAGAAAGCTTCATCAAGTTCCGCAACAACGGTGTCAACATGGTTGTCTGCGCGTCTTGTCATAATGTTTCCGACACCGAATGTGTCAAGATCAAACTTTGCGGCTTCTTCAACGATTTCGCGATGCTGGTCAAGGTTTACAGTAGTAGGCGGAATATTCAGCTTGTCGCCAGCTCCAGCGGCTCTTGCTGTTCCGTATACCTTTGAAGCGCTGTTCTTAAATCTCTTGAATTCAACAGAACCAGCGGCGGGGTTTCCAGTGTAAGCCTGTGACTTCAAACCACTGGACAATGTTTCTTTTTGGATATTCCCAATTACGAAGCCGGAAACATCTTTTAAGTCGACTTTAGTCGAACCGGATTCGAACAGAGATATCGCTTTTGTTCTTGCCATTAAAAATCAATCCTTCCTGTTTTTAAGTTGTTATTAAAAAATAACCGGGCCTTCCGGAGCGGCTTTTGCCGGCGGATTTCCACCCGGAGCGGGTTTTGCTCCTTTAATGTCTGTTTTTTGTTCCTGTTCCTTAAATAGATAGGCCTTTGATTCCTTGATCGGTTTAATCAAGCCATCAAGGTCAGTTTTCAAATTACCGGAATCATCGACATCGATCTTTTCAAGATCCAGAAGTGAAATGATATCAGCTGGGTCATGTGCTTGGCTGGCAAGCGCCATTTTCAAAGCCGTGTTTTTCTGAATCTTCTTGATCTCTGCCGTATGGTTTGTTTGCAGCGTAGTAATTGTGTTCTGGGCAGCCTTTACATCGTCGGCGAGTTTTGCGGGATCTCCGGAACCGCCCATTGCCTTTAAAGCTTCGGCGGCAGCTTTCAGAGCGTTTTCAGCGCTTGCCTTTCCGCTGTTTGCGCCGTTGTACTTCTCGGCGGGGACGAAAGACCCGTCATTTCCGACTACTACGTCAACGTCCTTTCCATCCTTACCCTTGCCTTTCAACGCTGTTTCAACCTGAGTCGTAAGTTCCGTTCCCAGAATAGTTTTAATATTTTCGCTTAGCATAAGATTCCTTTCTCCGCTGTCTTTTTCGTGACTTCCACACGCTTTGCGGCTCCGTCTGTGCGCCGGACGGTTACGGCTTTTGTGTGTATGAAAAAGACGCCACCGGGAATGGTGACGCCTTAGTCTGCGTAAAAGGGCATAAGAAAACGCCGGCCATATGGTCGACGTTTTCTATTTTTTTTGAAGTTCGCTTTCCGTGAATTCCTTATCAAAAGACGTTTTAAAAGTGTCGCCGTCCGAGTCAAAGAATTCGACAGTGTAAGCCTCCCCATTCCCGTGAATGTAAACAATTGTTCCTTCTGTTCCTCTTTTTATTCTGGTTTTGGGATCGTCTTCTTTTAAAACAACTATATCATATAGTTTTAACATAGTCTTTTACCTCATTTATTTTTCTTGTAAAATGTTGCGGTTATCAGACGTGGAATATCCGATTCACTATCTATTTGCCATACGGTATTCAAGTGTAGGTAACGATCTTTCTTTCCGTACATAATAACAGGAACTGTATATTTGGTACCATATCTCGTTGTAATGCCCTTAGTTGCCGGCGACTTTTGTACTTCCCTAAATAGTTTGTCAGAAAATTCATTCCAGTTTTGATAATGATAACCTAAAACTTTATTTATTACGTGAGCTTTGTCTTTTCCGCGTGGGTGGTTACTATTTAAAAGATAATCCTGGATTTTTTCCGATGGCGTAGACGCTGCTCCTGCATTCGGTAGTATTTCCCGTTTTGACACACTGTTATATAAATGAGTCTTAGCCGCCATATATGAATATTTTTCAACGTTCTTATACTTCATATTTTGGAACGCTTCAAGTGTCTCAGGTATTTCTTCTGAAGGAAGAATTGTTCGGTAAGAGTCGTATTGTTCCGTATCCGCTTTTTTATTATAAACCTTTTTCCGCTCGATTTCAACGTATCCTTCTCCATAAGCGGCTGTCTGGTAATCATACCACTCTTGGTATGTCATATTTCGCGGCATTTCCTCGCCTGAATTATACCAGTCCATTTCATCATCCGGATCGTATTCAATCGTTGTGCATCTACAGCTAGGGTGCATAGGTGGGAAATTAACGCCCGTCTGCGCTTTATCGACCGGAAAATGCTTACCATCCAGATCACCGCATACAGAGCACGTACGGACTTCCAGCGTCGCCATGAATTCATATTCCTTCACACCCGCTGCTTTGTATGCCGCCTTTTCAGCTTCATTATGAAAATGGCTTGCCTCTGTACGTATAAGCTTTTCAGCATTCTTAAAGGACTGCCCCATTCTGTCTGACATAGCCGAGGTGATACTATGCAGCAGCCCAAGTGGGATATATACGAAGCGGTTATTCTCCATGAAAGCTATCATGAGACACTCAAAGGTGAATTACCAAGATCACGCATTGTACAAAGAGTTTCTGCCGATTTGCGGAGAATGGCTATTAACAATGGTGTTGAAATTTACGATATCTATCGAAACTGTAGGTTTTTTGGAAGAAGCGCTCCAACAAAAAAAGAGGGTGTCATTTTACTATTTTGACCTTAATGAACACAGCGAAAAGGTATATCGTAAAAGCAAGGAGCGATACATTGTAGAGCCGATGGCACTGGTTTTTAATGAGGACAATTATTATCTAACATGCTACAGTTCAAAGTATGATGGAATCTGTAATTATCGTGTGGATCGTATGGAGTTATTAGCAATAAAAAAGCAGGCAGAGGATATTGAAAACAGAATAGAGATAATTAACAGCGGTGAAAATTCAATAAATGAACTTTCTATCTTAGAAAGGGAAGAGCGTGCAAGTTTTAAATTTATTGTTGAAAATGCTGCAACTATAATTAAAAATGCATTGGTGAAAATAGAGTTTTTTGAGTCAAAGAAGAGATTTGCTACAAATGTTGTAAAGTTATGGGATAGTTGGAGTGAAGACTATAAGATATTTAAAACCACGTTGAAAGATGATCTTAAAAATGCTTGTGAAGATGACAGTATTGAAAGTGAGGAATAACCCATAACTGTTAATAAACATTTTTTGCAGATTTCAATAGCAGAAACCGGACGACTCAAGGGACTAGATTACCGTAAATCCACGAAGCACTCGGCAAAAAGAATGAATAGCCCAACTAACACTGTTAAGCCAAGGTGTTTAGGCAGAGCAAATCATACACTTTTATTTTTCATTGAACCCTGTTATTTTTTATAGAACTATTTTATTTTTCCTCTAGGGGTATTCAAATTCTCCCTTACACCGGAAGTGCTAGGGAAACCCCATAACGCAGAAAAAGCCTGCAATACAAAGGATTTTGAATACCCCTACGGGGCAAATCCCTTGTATTACAAGCTTTTCTAATAGGCAAAATAAAAAGGTACTCAGTGGAATTGTATTGTCCACTGAGTACCTTTGTGATTATTGTAGGCTGTGTAAGGGTCTGAACCCAAACCAACTCATAATTCGTGAAAAGTATTGTATATTAAGCTTTTTGGGTGTAGAATAATGACATAGGTAATAATTCCTATAATTTCAAGTAGGCTATTATTACCCCCTTGGCATTTTGCACCCCATTATGTTGGCACGGCGAGGGGCAAAATTAAAATGTTCAATGAGGAACGCTTCAAGGAATAAGGTTTAATTCCTGTCACCCGCACCATATAGCAGGACATTCAGAAAGAGTGTCCTACTTATGCAGCTCGCACATCGTCTGAAAAACAGCGCGCTGTCATCCTGCTCATGCGACGCGCCGGACTTTTTGTATTTTCGGTTTCAGTCGCGCTCAGATGAAATGTATACTCTCCGTACTACAATTCCGCATTAGCAAGTATCGCGCGGACGGACAGTTCGTAGATTTTATACTTGAATCGTTGAACGATATCACCTCGCTATCTGGTACATTATAGCATGAAATCAACATAATGGCAATATGAATACCACTCCCACTATAAGAGTAAAGAGACAGCCCCGCCGAAGCTGGGCTGAAATATTACACGAAGCATTCCGAATATCTGTCGTCAGCTTTTATTGCTTCAATCAGATCTTCGGGCGCGGCTGAAAGCCATCCCTTCCATGAACCCCCAGGTACGGTTGGAAAATTATCACTCGGAAATGTGACCTTTGAAACAAGTGGCGCTGTATAGTGATACAAGCCGGTGTTGCGTATCGCTTCATATTTCTTCTCATGTGTAAATCCGATATTGAAATATTCCATTGCTCTTTCTGTATTTCCTTGCCGGGCGGTAAATATTGCGCTCCACAAATACAGTTCACGTAAATCGGCATGACAAATTCCGCAGTTTCCATCATCAAGAATTGATTCATATAAATGGGCAACATCAAGAAGTTTTTGTATGCCGGATTCGCTCCAACACATTGACAGCTTTGACATAACTGCAGTTTCCATAACATTTTTAAGCTGCCTTATCAGTGCAATAAGCGCTTCGCCTTGGTATAAATCACGCTTTTCTCCTTCGGCCGCGGCAGAAAGCAGAATCTCACGACATATTGTAACGGAATCCTGTCGCAAAGCCATAGCTTCTGCTTTATCAGTTGCGCCCATAGAAGCATACAAGCGAATAGCAACTGTAATAACTGCCATCCGATCTTCAGAGTCAATATTCAATACAAGAACTCGTTCAAACAAAGACAATGCTTCTTGCCAGTATTCATTTTGCGAATTGTATTCAATATCATTCTGTGTGTAATCACTGCCGTCTACTGTCTTTCCGCGAGCGCCGTACTTTTGCCATCCAAGCTGTGTGAGCGCGTATCCGAGGCGAACTAAAAGCTGCGGTTCGGACGGAAATTCTGATATTGCCTCCCGAAGCAGAGCGACACATGGCATCATATCCCCTTGCGCATTCAGATAATCGTCCGCTTTACACATAATTAATTTCATTTTACTGTCGCGGTCGTTGTCATATCCAAATAATTCATCAATCGTGATGTGAAAATAATTCGCAATCGACGGAATGATCTCCATATCGGGATACCCACCATTTGCCTCCCAGCGCGAAACGGCCTGACTCGTTACACCGAGCGCGTCCGCCAGTGCTTCCTGTGTCCGACTGTCTCGTTTACGTAACACTCTGATTTTTTCTCCTAAATTAACTTGCATAATCGCACCTCCACTATTTGTTCACCGGTGTGATTTTATTATAACAAGTAATAGTAATATAATCAATAATCAAATTGTTGTTACAATATCAAGTAATACTTGTAAGATCATATCATCCCATTTTCGAAGGGCGGATCATCCATGACGGCAGCAAATATTCAGCTCATGTGCGCACGGTGCAACTTACGAAACCACGATAATATTGAGTAATTATAGAAAACCAAGTTCTATCCAGTTTTTTGCGTAGAGGAACGGTGTTATGGAGAAAAAGGTTACTGTAATTTCTGCGAGAAAAGATGTTGCGGGAATAAAAAAAGTCGGCATATACTGCCATGTCAGTTCGCCATCTAGCGCTCAACTTCATAGCCTTGCTGCACAAGCATCATATCTGACGAAATATGTGATGAGCCACATCGGTTGGCGAATAGCGGACATCTACATTGATGTGGAGAGCGGTTCAAACACTTTTGGCCGTGCTGAGTTTAATCGTATGATTGAGGACGCCAAGAAGGGAATCATTGATCAAGTCGTAACAAAGAGCATTAGCAGGTTTGGACGGAACGCAGAAGATGTACTTACCGCCGTTCATTCGCTATCGTCTCATGGCGTTCATGTTTATTTTGAGGAGCAATCTATTGATAGCCAATCGCCAGAAAGCGAATTATATATATCGATATTCAGCGGGCTGGCACAAGCCGAAAACCTCAATCTTAGTCAGAATATCAAATGGGGTATACGTAAAAAAATCGAAGATGGCTCATCACCTATATATGATCGACCGTGCTATGGCTACCAAATAGATGAGACTTCTACATTTATTACCGTGCCTGAGGAAGCTACTGTCGTTCGCAGGATATTTGCCATGTACCTATGTGGGATGAGTGTTCTAAAGATTAAGGCTGCGCTTGAGGCGGATAGAATCATGTCACCAACCGGGAAGAGTAACTGGAGCAAGCGTACCATCGATATCATCCTGTCAAACAAAAAATACTGTGGTTTCTCTGTGGTCAAAGGAGAAAAGGGGACATACGAGCGTGAAAACCACCATGAGCCAATCATAACGCTTGATCTCTTTGAAAAAGTTCAGACAACCAAAGCAGAACGGACCAATGTTGAGATAGGCGAAGATGGAAAACGGCATCGAAAAAGCACAAAATACTCATCGCAAAAGACATCACAAAAGTAATTAGCCTATGTGACATATGGCTTTAATTAGATTAGCCTGACGATCTTGAACCTTTTAATTTTGCCCTATACAATTTAATTTTGCCTCTGTTGCCGCTTGAGGAGGGGTGCAAAATTTATTTGTAAACTTAAGAGCAAAAATCAGCATCAAATAAAAAAACGAGACAGGACGGGCTTTTTGCACCCCCTTGTCTCGCTTTTCCCTTGTACTACGGGCTTTTCTAATAGGCAAAATTAAAAGGTAGTCAGTCAATTTGTATCATTGACTGACTACCTTTGTGGTGGAAACAGGGGGACTCGAACCCTCGACCTCACGGATGTGAACCGTGCGCTCTAACCAGCTGAGCTATGCTTCCTTATTAATGCGGCCGGGAAAACAGCCGCGCTTTTGAAAAACACGCCCAATCAAGGGCGTGTTATGGCGGAAAGACAGGGATTCGAACCCTGGGAACGGTATTAGCGTTCACACGATTTCCAGTCGTGCGCCTTAGACCAGCTCAGCCATCTTTCCGTGACTAAATCAAGCTTGATTAGTATACATGAAATACAGAAAAAAATCAAGTGCTTTTATAAAAAAAGCCAAAATATTTTAAGTGGCCCCGTCTCAAAGAGATGACTCAAAAAAGAGGTAAACTCTTTGAGCAAACTCAATGAGACGGGGATTTTTAAATATTCATTCCAATATGCTTTGATATGCGTCTATATAATCCTGTATCTGTTTAGTTGCAGCGGATTCTATGGCGGCGTAATCCGATGCGAAGGTATTTTTACCTGTACTAGTCATTTGGGCGAATTTTACATCAAATCCGCCGATGCCGAGAACTATACCAGGATCGTAATCTGCTGTATCGAATATTAGATCGAGGCAGAAACGGCTTTCCTCATCACGGGCAACAATACCTTTGAGGACACGATCATAGTATGCCGGCAGCACAAGGGTTCTTCCGTAATATGAAAGCGCTTCTATAACCGCGCCTGCGGCTTCGGCATTTTCGGAATACTTTGGAATAGCAATAACGGGAGTCGCATAACTGAAGCTGTGAGCGTAATTTGCCTGTTCCGAATCATACTTAGGATAAGGAATTATTCCGAATGCGTCTTCCATAACTCGGCATTGAATAATTCTGTAAACTGCAGTTGAACGGAACATCAGGCGGTTTTCGGTGAACATTGTATTGCCGTATTCCCAGGGGCTGCGTCCGTCGGTATCTGAGGTAGCTATCTTAGATACATGAAAAGTTGATGTCGGATCTGAAAACAGATCTATTACACTTTGTACGATTTCTATATTTTTTGTACTGTATATTGATAAAACCGGGAGGTCATCCGCACTTTTTTCGCAGATATGCATTCCGCATCCGTTAAGCTGCGCTATCGCATCGGAATAATCGGTCAGATATCCCCATTGATCCTTAGCGGTGCCTTTACCGTCGTCGTTGAGATCTTTGTATACATCCTTGCACATTTCATGAAGCACATCTATTGTCCATGTGTTATTCTTGATATGTTCATACGGACTCGTGAGGCCTCGTTCGCTGACCATCCCCTTGTTGAACATCAAAGCGGAAAGCCCGTCATTGTCGACTGTGGAGATATCGCCAAGAACGAAATACAGCTTGTTTGCTATTGATTGCTGCTTTACGAAGTTCTGCGTATACCATGGGTTTGACAAATTCATTGATTTAAGAGACATAAGGTCTACAAATGAACCATTCTGAGCGAGCGGCGCAACATCGCTCAACTCGATATGTATAAGATCATATGTGCCGCTGTTGCTGTTGATATCGGCAGAGGCATCGTTGGCGACAGAGGTGCCTGAGACAATTTCGGTAATTTTGACTTTATATAATTCAGAAAGCTTTTCCATGCGATTGTAATTTGCGTCGTTTATAGGGTCATCCGTGTTGCCACTCGTAGCGGTGAAATCGTTATACTGAGCCCAGCCCGCTGATTTCGGACGGAGTATCACAAATTCTTTACCGCCGAAATCAAGATCCTTCACAGGCGTAAATTCCGCCTGATTGTCACCGGTTTCAATATTTGTCTTGGTAGAGGTTTGTGATGATTTGGTGGATACTGTTCCGGGAACCTGAGGAGAACATCCCGAAATAAACAGCATGACGGTTAAAAGCGAGGAAATCAGCAGAATAAGAACTATGCGTATGCTTGATTTTGTTCTCATGGCGTACCTCTTTATATAAAATAATAATAACGCGTATTTATAATAAATATTTTGAGTCAATATCGGCAAATAAATAAACTTGCCGTTAAGATTATAAATTAAAATATTAAGAAATACATATTATATTGAACAAAAATATATTAACATATTATACCCATGTTGTCAATAATAAGTTTATAATTATCACTTAACAGGAAATAAAATCATGTGCGATGTCTGCATTTGGTAACGGGTTATGTGTCTGTCCTTATTATTGCATCAACGACTGAAGTATACGTTTAAACAACATTTATATAAGCCATGTTTTATATGAGAGAAAAGCTTCATTTGTAAGAGCTTTTCTCTCTTCAAAGATAATTATTTAAATGCCGAGACAATTAAAAAGAAAAGCCCATATACCAGAGCCTTTTTCTCTCTTAAAGCTGTAAATTGTGTAATTACCGAGTTAATAATTTTATATTATTTAATGACGCTGTATGCAACGCCACCGATCACGCCTGCGGCAAGCATTACGGCTATTGGGTTCAGCTTCCATTTTCTCAGCATGAAAAACCCTGTTACGATAACCAATACCGGTAAAAAATCAATGTTTAGCGATACTGCTCCCTCATTCCAAAGCGTAAGTACAAGAATTTTAGCTCCTGCCGCCGCAATAAGTCCAACGACAGCCGGGCGAAGACCAGAAAGAATACCTTCGACCGACTTCAACCTTCTATATTTGCGGTAAAGTAAATATAAAAGCAGCACAATAACAAATGATGGCAAAATACATCCTAGTGTAGCAACTATAGCGCCTGGGAATCCCGCAATTTTCGTACCCACAAAAGTCGCTGAATTAATTGCTATAGGTCCGGGTGTCATCTGTGAAATGGTGATAAGATTGGTAAATTCGGTCATATCCATCCAGCCGTGTAATTCTACCACCTGAGCCTGTATGAGAGGAAGAGCTGCGTATCCGCCTCCTATGCTAAATAATCCGACTTGTAAAAATGAAATAAACAGCTCAAGATATATCATTTTTTTCCTTATCCTCCTTTTGGCGTTTTGGGTTTATTATACTTACGAGACCCAAAGCCGCGGCGGCCAATATGACATAAATAACATTGATGTTTAAAACGAATACGGCAAAGAAAGCAAACAGCATATCAAATATCAGCAATACACTTTTTTGTTTTACTATTTTGCTTCCCATATCATATACTACATCCATTATGACCGCGCATACTCCCGCCTGCATGCCGCGAAGCACATTTGCAACGATAACATTGGAAGTAAAAGCTGTATAAAAAAACGAAATCGCAGTCAGGATAATAAGCGGCGGCATTACCGTGCCGAGAATTGTGACAAAAGCTCCTCCGAGTCCGGCAAGCCGGTAGCCGACAAGCACTGACACATTCACGGCCATTGCTCCGGGAGAGCTTTGCGCAATGGCTATATAATCAAGCATTTCTTTTTCATCTATCCAGCCAAGCTTGTCAACAAATTGTTTTTTCATAAGAGGAACGATTACATATCCACCGCCGAAAGTAAACGCGCTGAGCTTAAAAGTATAATAAAAAAGCTTTAAATAAAATGTAATATCCTTTTTCATGAATTCTCCTGTTCGAATCGTTTATAAATGTCCTTAGCAGCTTTTTTGTCATTATGTGATTATAATTTTAACACTTGACTTAATATAAGTAAAATAATATAATAACATAGTGAAGATAATGCTTTCAATATGACGAGGCGGTATGACACTCAGGCATCTGAAGATATTCGTAAATGTATGCGATGAAAATAACATGACAAGAGCCGCAGAAAAGCTTTACATGGCTCAGCCTGCGGTAAGCTGCGCCATACACGAACTTGAGGAATACTATGGAATAACACTGTTTGACCGAATTTCACATAAGCTGTATATAACGGAGCAGGGTAAAACCTTTCTCGGTTACGCGCGGCATATCACGGCGTTATTTGATGAAATGGAAAAGCAGGTAAAAAACGCCGATGCCCTCGGTGGATTCCGAGTGGGAGCATCGAATACGGTCGGAACGGTTTATATGCCTTCAATTATCGCAGAATTTAAGAGATTATATAATGATTTTATTGTGTCTGTATGCGTGAATAATTCAGACACGATAGAAGAAATGCTTCTTAAAAACGAGCTTGATTTTGCCATTATCGAAGGTATCGTTCATTCGGATAATATTATCTGCAGACCGATCTCTTTTGACCGCCTTGCAGTCGTATGCAGACCAGATAATCCGTTGCTTAAAGAACCCTTCATTGATATCGAACGTTTCGCGTCAGAGCCGTTTTTACTCCGAGAAAGAAGCAGCGGAACCCGTGAAATGTTTGAGAACGCCATGGCCATGCTTGGTTATACAGTTAAACCATTGTGGGAAAGCACAAACACCGAGGCATTGATCATGGCCGTGATCAACAACCTCGGTATTTCCGTGCTGCCATATGTGCTTGTTAAACAATATATTAAATTAGGTCAGGTTTCGGAACTAACCGTTGAAAAGCTCAGACTTGACAGACAGCTATGCATTATTTATCACAAGAATAAATTTTTATCGCCTGTAATGAGGGATTTTCTTATGACATGTGAAAAAAGCATCGATCATCTGCATGAATAACACGGGTAATCTTCAATTTTGTTTATTCCTGATGACTTGAGCGTTTTTTCTATATTTGCGTAAAGCCGCCATCCGCCAGCGAGATTATAACAATCATATCCGTTACCAGAGAGAATCCGGCAGGCGATATAGCTGCGAAGCCCGCTGTGGCAGTGAACAAATACAGGTTTATCTTTGGAAATTTGATCTAGCTTTGATCTTAAAACATCCACCGGTATGTTTATAAAGCCGCCGATGTGCCCGTTTTCAAATTCTGCCACGGTACGCACATCGAGCAGCGTAACGCTTCCGTCACGCGGTAATTTGGCGACATCATGCCAGAAAAATTGTTTTACTTTTCTTGATATGACGTTTTCCGCGACATAACCTGCCATATTTACCGGATCTTTAGCACTGCCGAACGGAGGCGCATAGCATAATTCAAGGGTTGTCAGGTCTGTAATCTTGGCTTCAAAACGGATAGCTGTCGCGAGGACATCCATTCGCTTGTCCACACCGTCGAAACCGACTATCTGCGCACCCAATAGCTTTTTAGAATCTTTATCCCATATGACTTTTATCGACATGTTCTTCGCACCTGGATAATATCCGGCGTGAGAACCCGAATAAATATAGGTTTTATCATAAGCTAACCCGGAATTTTTTGCCGAACTTTCGTTGATTCCGGTTGTGCCGATGGTCATGTCAAACAGCTTGAGCACAGAAGAGCCTTGTGTGCCATTGTATTCGCTTTCTATCCCGCAGATATTGTCTGCGGCGATCCTTCCCTGTTTGTTTGCAGGCCCGGCAAGCGGAATAAACGCGCTCTTTCCGGTGATAAAATTATTAACTTCAATTGCATCACCGACAGCATATATATCCGGTATGCTTGTTTTCATATGGCTGTCCGTTATTATCGAGCCGTGCGCATTGGCCGTTATTTTTGCTTTCTTTGCCAGAGCGGTGTCAGGTCGTACGCCAACAGACATGATAAGCATATCCGCGCCGATCGTTTTGTCGCCCGACGCTGTCGAAACAGCAATATCAAGGCCTTCATCTTTTTCTGTAATCTCTTTAACCCCGCTGTTCAATAACAGCTTTATTCCGCTTTCGGCAATATAGCTGTGCACATCGGCGGCCATATCAAAATCCAGCGCGCCGATAAGATGATCAGCAAGCTCAATAACGGTTACATCAAGCCCAGCCTTTTTGAGGTTTTCCGCCATTTCTACGCCTATATATCCGCCACCGGTTATTACGGCGGTTTTGGGATGAGAGTTTTCAATATAACTTTTGATTTTTATTGTGTCGGGTATGTTTCTGAGAGTGAAAACCTTATCCGAGTTTATACCAGGGATCGGAGGTTTTACAGGTTCGGCTCCGGGTGAAAGGACCAGCTTGTCATAGCTTTCGATGTATTCGCTTCCATCTGAAAGGTCACGGACCGTAATTGTTTTGCTTTTTGAATCTATTTCAACAACATCATTTTTTACACGAACATCTATATTAAAGCGAGCTTTAAAACTCTGCGGAGTCTGCAAAAGAAGAGCTGCTTGATTTTTAATTTCTCCGCCTATAAAATAAGGCAATCCGCAGTTTGCGTATGAAATATATTCTCCTCGCTCAAAAATTATTATTTCTGCTTTTTCATCAAGTCTTCTGAGCCTTGCCGCGGCCGATGCGCCGCCTGCCACGCCTCCAATAATAAGAACCTTCATTTTTTATTATCCTTTTAATATTACATTTGTAAATTTTATACACGGGGGATCATTTATGCCTGATTTTAAATGCGCCGAGCTTTTCGGGAAATACTTTCCTTTTTGGGAAAAGCTGAATAACGATCAGCGTGAGCTTTTATGCCGTCATACAACGTACGCAGTATATGAAAATGGACAGAATATACACGGGGCGAGTGGTGAATGCACTGGGGTCATACTTATAAAAAGCGGTCAGGCCCGCTCATATATGCTATCCGAAGACGGAAAAGAAATTACGCTTTATCGGCTTTTTCCAGGAGATATCTGCATGCTGTCCAGCTCATGTATATTGAGAACTATCACATTTGACGTGTTCGTGGATGCGGAGGTTAAAAGCGAAGTGTATATAATCAGCTCTCAGGTAATGGCTCAGCTTGCTGACGAATGTGTTTATGTCGAGAATTTTGCGCTGCGAGTCGCGACGGAGCGTTTTTCAGATGTCATGTGGGCAATGCAGCAGATTCTCTTTATGAGTATGGACAAACGTCTCGCTGTATTTTTAATCGACGAGCTTTCCAAAAAAAGCGGTAACGATTCATCGCCTGATACTGTTGATTTAACTCAGGAACAGATAGCCAGATATATGGGCTCTGCCCGTGAGGTCGTATCGCGTATGCTGAAATACTTTTCTTCTGAAAAGCTCGTCGAGGTTTCAAGAGGAGGAGTTAAGATAATTGATAAAGAACGGTTGAGAAAAATGGCGTTATAAGCTTTGAATCCGAAGGGATGCTTGCATATAACTATCATCTGTATTCGGATTGGATCAGCCGAGCATCGAAAGAATTGCTTCCTTGGGCTTTGCGCCTACCGTGCGTTTTACTATCTGGCCGTCCTTCATTACTATTAACGTAGGTATACTCATTACGCCGAATGCCTGCGCGAGCTCAGGCTCTTCGTCAACATTGACTTTTCCGACCTTGGCATCGGTTATCTCGCCGGCGATTTCGTCTACTATTGGTGATACCATTCTGCACGGACCACACCAGCTTGCCCAGAAATCGAGAAGTACGGGTTTATCTGAATTCTTGACTTCCGATTCGAAATTTTTCTTTGTGATTTTTAATACTGACATTGTTTTATCTCCTTTTAATACAATTAATATTTGTGTACTGTTTTTTGGTACGCCTTTATTATACCCTTTTTATATATATTTACTGTGATTTAGTCACACTTTAAAATTCAGATATTATTCATACTTGTTTTTTCACATAAAACCGCCGGTATAAGAAATGACACCCATCGAATCGGGTGTCGTTTCTTGCTTTGAGCTGTTATTTCTTCTTTTCTTTTTTCTCTTTATTCTCTTTAGATTCTTTTTTGGACTTATCCTTTTTTTCGCCCGGAGTAACAGTCGCATTGACAAGCTCGGCGATGTTATTAGCCTCCGCTTTGCTTTCGGGAGGAGTATTTACATAACCGGTTCGGTCATTTACCGATGCGACCGGGGCGTTGTCCATAGCATTTTCGAGATGAGAATTCTTCTTTTTATCCATGGGTACGGCTCTCCTTTCGTTTTGATACAATATTCTTTGACTAATATGGAATTATTATTCATTTAACACTGCAAATATATTTATGAATTTACGGAATGAGTTAGTTAGAAAAGGAGGTACCGCATGTATAGAGTTTATAATTGGTAGTAATTATTAAATTTGAAACGGAGGTATAGGAAAGCTGATCATATATATTATCAAGCTGTTCCATAAAATTAGAACAGTATATTCTTTATGAAATTCTGTGTTTGTTATGTTTTTCTCCTTTCAATTTTCAATCATTATTAATATCGTCAGTTATTATTTCAAACAAATATAAAACATCATTTTCATCTAACTCGCTATAATAAAAGAAATTATTTGATGAGTCTTCAAAAAAGCCGGCATCAAAACCATGATAACTCTTTACGCCATTGCTCATAAATTCTACAATCACCTCTGCGTCACAACTTCCACCAGTCCCGATTACTATCGGAAGCAATCTGTAAGAGTCATATGTTATATTTTCAGGTATTTGCAAGTTCATTTTTGTATAGGTTCTACACTCAACAGAACCTCTATCAGTTACATAAATCGAATATTCATCAGTCGGTGATTTGCATATTATTAAATCATATGAAGATACAGGCACGTGTCCTTGATATATTATGGTTTCTTCGGATGGTAATGCTAAAAGAGGTTCATCGAATTCTTGACTTTGTTCTTGATTATAAGTGTTTATCGGTTTGCTCTGCTCTGTGTCAACAGTTTCTAACATATCCGGAACATTCTGTTCTGTGTCGTTATTTGTCGGTTTATTCTGGCAACCGGTGAGCAAAATAGCGGCAATTATCATGCATGTTCCTATTTTTCTTAAGACCATGTTTACCCTCCCTCAAAGCAAAGCGTCTATACTTACATTTCGGTTATTACGTCATATCTCATTCGCCTCATTTCCATATTATACAAATCAATTCTTATGCGGATGAAGCTCACTTGAAGATGATATCCTATTGTCAATTATATTGTATCAAATTTTGTAGAAATATCAATTAATTATTGTAACGATTGTTTTAACATTTATACATCCAACTTTAACCATTGTATGAATAATTAATATGGAAGCAATTATATATAAACAATAGTATATAAAAAATCCTATTAACAAAAATGTAACCTACTGCAGAAAGTTGTGATCGCCTTTTTAGGAAAACACTGTTTAAGTTTTCCATTATAATGATTATGACAATATAACTCAAGCCGCCTGATAATAGTATCAAGCGGCTTATTTGAATTTTGACAAATGATTATTTTTGATTTAAAAGTCTATTGCCGAAATAATAATCTGTTTATGCTTATGCCTTTTTCTTCTTTACTCCGAAGAAAATACCGATACCAACCGCAACAACGACAACACCGATCACTATGTAAAGCCATGTATTATCCGGAGTATCCTCTTCAACAGGCTGTTCATTGTTTACAGGCGCTTCGTTTGTAGCAGTTGCCTCATCGGTTGTTATTACTTCTCCGGTCTGTTCATTGTTCGCTTCTTCAACCTTGGTATACTGCGCTGTTATCGTTGTATCCGAATTTATCGCATCAAATGTTTTATCCCATCCCGTAAATGTATATCCCTCACGTGCCGGATCCTTTGGAGGTGTTGCTTTTTCTCCGTCACCGACATTTACTGCTTTTAACTCTGTTCCGTCATAATCCGCAAAGGTTACTTTGTAAATTTTTATAAACTGAGCGGTGACTGTCGTATCAGCTGTAATTTTTGAAAAAGAAACATCCCATTTTGAAAACTTATAGCCGTCTTTTTTAGGAGCAGCCGGAGCGATTCCCGCTTCGTTAGCAAATACTTTCTGTGTGGAAATGACAGAACCGTCATCATTCTTGAAAGTAACTGTGTATCTGGAAAATGCCGGATCCGCGGAGGTATCTGACGCAGATAAATCCGAAAGAATGATTTTATTAAAACCGACACGTGAACTGTCTTCCTGAGGTGCGCAGACACCGTCGCCCCATGAAAGCCATCCGTCATAATCGCCGTCTGTTGCGGACAGCACAACTGTGGTAAGACCGAATACTGAATCTGCTTTGACCTTTTTAAGTAAATCGCCGCTCATAAGATCGTTCCACGGAATAGCAATTTCATACGATGTATAGCTTCCGTCATTCTTGATTTTAAGTAATGTATCCTTGCCTTCCACATTTGAAAAAACACATGACCATGAATGTTTATAAAGTGTTCCGTCTGTGGCAAGAGCAAACATTATTTTATCGGCATCCGATGCAAATGCGTTTCCCGCGCCCAAGGTATCAAAGCTTATTTGAAGCGCGTCGCCATTCCAGACGTTTCCGCTATCGGCTTTATCTGCATATTTATTAAAATGGGTTTTATCTGCAGTTTTAACTGCCATATAAAAGAAATCATTATCCCAACGCAGCCAAATATCATATGTCTGATCGGGGTTTTTGGGTGCATCGGCAAATTTGCCTGTATTTCCGACTCTCATTGAAATTACACTGCAGAGCGTACCGTCGTCTTTAACTGTACGGGTAGGCTTGCCCCATTCGCTCTCGGAAATCACGCCGTCAACAGTTGGTTTAGCGTCGAATTTCCGGACGCATGCCGCATCCTGCATTCTTTCAACACTTGCTGAAACCGCAAACGGAAATGAAGCCATTACAAATAAAAGCGCAAGAATAAGAAATAAGCTCTTTTTGATTTTCATTTTCAATTTACCTCACTTAATATTTTTCTATTAACCCGGCATTAAATAATAATACTATTTAATTACCGTTTTAATTATGGTTGATATCCGGGATATGTCTTCTCGGTATAAGTAAGTTGCATTTATCAAGATTTGTATGATAACGGTTAAACTGTTTTCATTTTTAATCGTTATAAATCCTCGTATTTAATTTCTTTTCTAATGAAGACTTTTAAATCATGTCCAATAAAATCCATACCGCTGCATGATATATTAACATATTATTGCTTATATGTCAATATAAACCATTAAAATTATATTTTAATATAACAAGATTTTAGCTTGATTAAGTGAAATGCATTAAGCCAGCCTCTTTCCCGAAAATGTATTATTAAAATCATAAGCATCTGCATTATGTAATACATTACGGCAATAACTCATATGATTATTATTAAATGGCAATCAAGTAATAGAAATATTATATAACAGAGCTTTTAATATTTGCCGCATAAATAATGTAAACACCAATTTATTAAAGGAGCCAATATGCAGATTCATGTTGTTCAAGCCGGGCAAAATTTAACGGGCATTGCAAAAATATATAATTCTACAGTAAAAGCAATCGCATTGGCTAATGAACTGCCTAATCCTGACCGTCTTGTAACAGGTCAGGCGCTGGTGATACCCATAGTGGGAAGCTATTATTGGGTTCAACCTGGTGACAGCCTTTACAAAATCGCCTTACGTTTTCAAACGACTTATCAGACAATAGCAAAAATAAATAATATTAAACCTGAAAAACCGCTTTCTATCGGATTTAAACTATACATTCCTCCTCTTCCGAAAAGGAGCGCGGAAATAAACGCTTACGCGGAGCCTGCAACCGGGATTGTCTCGTCTTCTTTGGAGCAATCCGTGAGAGAAGCGGCCCCGCTGTTGACATATCTCGCACCTTTCAGCTTTCAAATCAAAAGAGACGGCTCTTTGAAAGAGCCTCCGCTAAACAATTTCAGAGAAATTGCGGATAATAGCGGCGCAATTCAGTTAATGGCGGTAACCAATATTGAAGACGGCCAGTTCAGTACAGAGCTTGGCCGGGTCATCCTGACTGACGATGCTCTGCAAAATACACTCATTGATAATATTATATCTACCGCAACTCGTTTGGACTTTAAAGATATTCATTTTGATCTGGAGCATTTGCCTCCCGAACTACGCGAAGACTATAATACCTTTCTCAGAAAAGCCAAGGCGAGATTAAGCCCGAAAGGATTTTTGATGTCAACAGCTCTGGCGCCAAAGGTAAGCGCCACCCAAAAGGGCTCATGGTATGAAGCACATGATTACAAAGTTCACGGACAGGTTTCCGACTTTGTTGTAATTATGACTTACGAATGGGGATACAGCGGCGGACCCGCTATGCCTGTTTCTCCTCTGCCGCAGGTAAAGCGTGTCATTGAATACGCTCTGACGGAAATACCCGCTTCAAAGATCATGATGGGACAAAATTTGTATGGATATGATTGGACTCTGCCTTTTGTAAAAGGCAGCACGGCGAGAGCAATAAGCCCGCAGACAGCTATTTTACTGGCTGCCGATAATAAAGTTTCGATCAGCTATGATACCACAGCTCAGGCACCCTATTTTGATTATATGGATACCAACAGAAAACGTCATACCGTTTGGTTTGAAGACGCGAGATCCATTCAGGCAAAATTCAATCTGATAAAAGAGCTTGCTCTCAGAGGCATCAGCTATTGGAAACTGGGTATTCCTTTCCCTCAGAACTGGCTATTAATTAAAGATAATTTTGATGTGGTAAAACGATAATACCTGAACAATAAAATTTCATACATAAAAGCCCATACGCCTGCCGGTATATACATACCGTTATTGCTTATGGGCTTTTTTTGTTATGTAAGCAGGTTAATAAAATATTTTGCGGGTATTACCCTCTATCCGATGATGCAAGCGGAGCATAATATTATACATTGAAGAAAATTTATTTATAATCTCCGATAGTTTTGAAATTATATGTTTTGTCATAATTCGGATTATTTGAAATAAAATGAATCAAAACAGGCGAATTATCAAGCGTCGGGTATTTCTCGAATAAAAACCGATCCGCGCGACGCAAAGCCTGTAATGCAGTCGGCATTTCATTATAAAAAATTTTGTTTCGGATAAAAGGGTTTCCGATAACGCCTTTGCCGTCTACAAGAACAGAACCTGTTAAAATAAAACCTCTGTTCTTTTGAGTCCAGGAAATTCTCACTTCATCACGCATTTTACTGACCTTATCCTCAGCATAATCCGAAGCTATATAAACAAACAGATCCGCTGTTATATCAGAATGTGTTATGGTATATTTCCTTCCTATTACAGGCTCATATGGATTTATTGTATCTCTGTACTGTGCAAACACTTTATCGTCTTTCAGTTCTCTCATTTGGCATACCTCTTAATTATATTTATTAATATGGTATGCCGAAAATAATAAATATGTTTATGTTTTTTGAACTCCTTTAACAAATATAGCTTTAAACGTCTTTTTTATGAGTATTTCCCGATTATTAAAACGGCATTTAAATAAGCCTTGTTTTATAAGAGAGGAAAGTCCATATACAAGAGCCTTTTTTCTCTTTTAGCGTTAATTATTTTATTGCCGAGTTAATAATAAAATCCGAGATCATTTGAATAAAAACATACGAACACGAAATACTATTTCCCGAGGTGATAATATGGCAAAGCAAGGCATGAGAAGACCTGATCCGAAGGATCCGCACGGCACAGAGAGCAACCGGAAAACACATATACCGAAAAACGATGTTCCCCCGGTTCCCGAAATCCAGGGTAAAGCAAAATCCGGCAAGGAAGGGGCAAAACCCATACAGCATTGACTTTAAAAAATCCGCCTCCATATAATAAAATGGAAGCGGATTTTTATTAATTTATAATGAATTATGACCGCTGAAAATGTATTAAAAAGCGCCTGCCATAAAGCAGGCGCAATAACTATTTAACTGTGCCGAAGTGTGTCCAATAAGCTGCTGAATTCATCAAAGCAACCATTATCCATAGCTGTCATCGCCATTGCTAAAGCTTTTTCTTTAAATGGAGATTGTGGTTGCGGCTTTAAGTCATCATACATTTTTTCGTAAAGTTTTAAGAGCTGCTGGTTGGTCGTCTCTCTTGATTGTACAGCTGCCGCAACTGCTTCAGCTTTTGCCTGGTCGCCAAAGCCACCGTTAACACTCTCATTGTTTTGCATTTTTCCTATTGTATTGATTGCTTCATGAATATGTTCTGTATCCATACGGATCGTATCTATTTTCTTAAGCACATATTCAAGCGTAAACGTTTGATCCTGAGTCGCCGTTTCTTTGCTTTTTTCGTTTTTATTCTCTGTGTTGTTTATATTATCGTTCATTTTATGTTCCTCCAAAATGTTTTTTGGCGGACACGCAAGGCATATTGTATTTTCATCAACAAAGCGTGCCCTGCCATTTTTAACAAGACCTTTTGCCCGTTTCGGGTAGGTCGCTTCGTAACTGCTGCCTTTTTCATCGATAACAAAAATGTTTTTTTCTATGGGTGTCTTCCCCCTGTTGTCGAATTATTTAATAAATCTGCTGAACTGCCGTTTTTATTTATGGGTGCCGTCCCCAAGTTCGTATGTCATTATAATACAATAGTAAATATTTGTCAACATAATTTTTACAAAGGAAAACCGCTTTGATTGACGATAATTTGGAATCATGCACAATTTGAAAAAACCAACCGATACGATTATACTTCGGCTGGTTTTTTAGAATTATAAATTCTTCTTTGATATTCTTATTTCTACTCGCCTGTTCTGCGCCCAGTATTCTTCGGAATTTCCCTCAACATATGGACGATTGCACGAATATCCGGTAATTGACATTTTTGCTTGCGGAAGCTCGCATTTTTGAACCAGAAATTTTAACACAGACAACGATCTTCCAGATGATAGCTCCCACGAAAAGAAATCTGTGTCAGATTGTGGTTTTGATGTTATATTCGCCGTATGACCTCCAATATCAATGTTAGCGATCATATCGTACGATTCATTCAATATCTGGCCAATGGTTTCTATTATGGGATAGCTGCTCTCCTTTAATACCGATTGATCGGGGTAAAAAAACACTCCTTCAACAAAGCGGAAATAAATATACCCGTCCATTTTTTCAACGGATACTTTATCCTCGTATCCTCGTGCGCTCAAAATTGTGTTTATCTTATGGAACAACTCGTCAAATTCATCTTTTTGAACAACATTGCCTCCTGTCTGCGCAGAATCCTCTGGAATATCAACCGCATCAGTAGGATCAGTTTTTGTCAAAGGCGGCACATATATATAATCGCTTTCATCTGTATGAGAAGTGTCTGTAGGCTGTGATTCGACTATGGCTGTTCCGCCGCCGAAGTTTTCCGAAAAGCTCGACATTAATTTTTTGTATTTTTCGGCATCCACTGCGCTCATTGCATAAAGCGCGATAAAAAGAACAAGCAGATTGTTCATTAAATCAGAATATGTAGTAAGCCATCTTCCGCCGTCAATACTGGGTGAGCTGTTGGTTCGTCTTTTCATTTTTTCATCTGACCTTTGTTATCGGATTGGTCTTTAGACGCTTTTGTTTTATTCTTTCCTTCTATAATAAGGTACGATGAAAGCTGTTCGTTCAGCAATCTAGGATTCACACTATTTCTTATTGAGCAGACAGCTTCGATAATCATTTCCTTTTCAAGTCTGTAATTCGCGAGTCTGCTTCTGAGCTTGGTTGCTGTCGGTATAAAAATAAGATTTGCAAGAAGAACACCATATAAAGTTGTAATAAAGGCAACGCCGATCGCTTTTGTAAGAGCGTTCGGATCTTCCATTCCCGCCGCAAGGACCTGAATAAGTCCTATAATTGTTCCAACCATTCCGAATGCCGGACAAAACGCCGCGAATGAATCAAGCATCTGAATATTCTGGCTTCTGTTTTGCTCAAAGACATATATATCATTGCTTAGGATGTCACTGATCTTATCCGGATCTGTTCCGTCCACAACCATCAGTATACCGCGTTTTAGAAACGGATCAGTTTTCTTTTTGGGATCTTCCGCTGATATTAACTTTTCCAGACTAAGCAGTCCGCTTTCGCGCGCGGTTTTTGAAAGGAATAATAAATAATCCATTGTGCTCCGAATTGTGGATTTAGGCTTAATAAGTACTTCTATAAGCATTTTGGGAAGATTCTTCAGCTGATTCATTCCGTAGCAGGCAAATACGGCTCCTAATGATCCGCCGAGTGTTATAACAAATGCGCTGGCCATTAAAAGCTTACCGACGTTTCCGCCATCCATTGCGTATCCGCCGGCTATACTGCCGAATCCGATAATAAGTCCAAGTATGCTTGCTATATCCATTATATAAACTCCCGAGACGACATTTTTCAACAGAGATTATCATAAAACGGTAATTATTATAATTGCAATTAAATAATAACTATATGTGATTGAAAAGCTCCAAATATCGGAGCTTATCACAAGGCTATAATTATTAACTCGGCAATTAAATAATTACCACTAAAGGAGAAAAAGGCTCTGGTATGTGGGCTTTTCACTCTTGTAAAAAAAGGACTGTCTTAAAACTTAATCGCTCTTAAGATAAAAAGTTGAGTTTTTGACTGTTTTTTCGGTCATATCATACCCACAGGATACTTTTTCGCGTTCCTTCACGGCATGCATATTTGATATAATTTTATCTTTATATGCCAAAGCATGTTGATTCAATCGCTCATTAATCGACCTGCATGTATTAATAAGCTGTCTTGTTTCGGCATGTTTCTTTCGAAGCTCTCCGCACCATTCGGGAAACGATATATTTTCAAATTCCGGCTTCATTAAATTATCGAGTATTTTTTTGTATTCATCGCTCAGACGATCAAATTTATTACGGAATTCGTCATCCAGTCCAATCAGTTTGTCAATAAGAAGCTGACGGTCATCCAGCGTTTTTGAAAAGCCTTCTATATCATCCTGTTCAAGCCGGTTAAGACCGCTGATACATATTACGGGGAAATTCCTGAGCAATTCATTCTTTCTTTGCACAAGCTGTTCAAGCTCTGATATTTGCTTAGGTAATTCTCCGTTCATGCTTTTTGGCTCTTTTCCTTGAGAGCGGCAGCATTGCGGCTTTCAGACTCGGCCTTTTCCCAGGTCGCGCATAATTCTCTGGTCATTGATAAAACCTGATCGAGGATAGCGACATCCTTGTTTAAATTAGCCTGCAGCAGTCTATCATCAATGAAATCATATAAAGCATACAGGCTTTTTGAAACTTCAAAGCTCATATTGAGTATGTCTGAAAGATATGCATATATGTCCTGCGCGTTAACAATAGAGTTATGCGCTCCGCAAATATCCTTTTCGTTTATGCATTTTATTGCTTTTGATATATTCACGGTTGCCTGTTTGAACAGCAGAATAATCTGTTCTCCCGGAGTCATCGCATTTACCGACTGCTCCCTGTATTTCTGGCACTGTGATGCTGATGAAGTCATAGAAAATCCACCTCTCGCATTATACGGTTAGTTTTTATTTGAACTAAATAATTGTGTTATATATGAGCTTTGCGAATTCATCTTTGCAATCGCGCTTTCCATGGTGGTAAACTGTCTCCAATAACGGTCTTCTTCGCTTGTGAGCTTTTCTTCCATGAAATCAATTTTAGTGTCGAGAGCGTTGATTCTTTTACTGTATTCCGTTTCAGCGTTATAAGATGAATCGGGACTTCCGACTAGCGTTATAAGCGCGCCTTTTTTACCGACATTGCTTAGATTTTTCTTAATAATATCCGAAATTCTCGATAAAACGCCGTTTTCATTGAAACGCGTTTCCTGTTGCTCGGGTGTCGAATACAAAGAATATGATATATCGCTTTCTTTTGTAAACATCTCAAGCGTACCTTCGGCATCCTTGCTTAAAGCCGCGCGCAGCTTGTCTTTATCTATGTATAATTTACCTTTTTCGGAATATAGGCCGGTTGTGATACCGATTGATGACAGTGATCCGAGGCCGCTTATAGTTGAATACATACTGCTTCTGAGATCTGTTTCAATCGAAGTCAGATATGTGTCGTTCCTTAGAGTGCCGCTTTTAGCTTGTTCTGTCCATGTTTTTATTTCATTTTCTGATAGCTTTTCTTTCTCGTCATCTGTCAGAGGATCATAATCTTTGTAAACTTTTTCTGATGTAAGCGTCGTAAGAGAACCTAAAAGCTCATTATAATCGCTTATGAATGATGAAATTTTATCGGCAATAGAATCTACATCATAGTTCAGGCCGATGCTGATATTTTCTGCGGTATCACCCGCTGCTTTTCCAAGAAGCTTTACCGTGCTTCCGTTCAGATCAAATGCGTTTGTGCTACGTGTCACGGTGATTTGATCGCTTGGCTCTGACGAGCCGTACATATTAAGCTTTATTACGGCATCGGTTCCTGATTTTAACACTCCGGTGCCAAACATTGAATTCATCAATGAACCTGCTGTATCCTCAAAGCTGACAGAAGAAGCAACCCCGGTATCGTCTGAGACAAGTGTAAATTTATCTTCAAGCTGAGAATATGATACTTTGATTCCCGCGCTGCTTGAATTTATTCCGTTCATTATTTTGCTTACAGAATCATCGGAAGAAAACGAAAATGAAACTCCATTTATTTTAAACGCAATTCCAGTGTCCGGATCTGAGGCCGGAGAAGAAGAAAAGCCGGACGACGCAAGCGCCGAAACTAAATCAAGCCTGTTTGTAGCATATCCGCCAAAATCAAGTATTCCGGTCGGATTGTTTTCGGCTGTTTCAGTAAGGCTTATTGACAATATGCTGTTCTTTGAACTGAGTGTGACGCTGTCGTTGTTAAGGGACAAATCAACCCTGCCCGCTCCAAAAGAAGCGCTCAGAAGAGAATTAAGCTCGTTTACGACATCTTGAGAAGAAAGATAAGTTTTTTCGGAAAAGGTGAGTGTTTTTTTAATGCCGTCAAGAGTCACATCAATGCTTTTCCCAGACAGCTCAGAAAGATTTCCGGTATTTACCGATATAACAGGATCCGAGCTGACTGTATTGCTGCTCTTTACTGAGGCGGAACTCGCGAGGCTTACGATATCGCTTATATAAATATTTCCCTTCACCGCATCAGAGCCGGGTGTCACCGACACATACGGAGAACTGTATGTGGCGCTGAGCTTGCTGAGCGATAATTTTAAATTACTGTCTGAGGTGCCGAAGGACTTGGTTTGAAAACTATTAAGCTTTGTCAATGTGCTTTTATAATACTCCTGTTTCCATTCAAGTCTTGTTTTCTGCTGTTTTACTTTATCTATTCTTGCTTTGCTTTTGCTCATCATATTTGCGACAATGCTTTCGGTATCCATACCCGAAGCAAGCCCTGTTAAACGTGAAATTGATGATACTTTACTCGACATGATAAACTGTCCTTTCATATAAGCTTTAAGCTTAATTATTTTTGGTTTTTGTTTTTTTATTATTAAAACGGAAAATAAATAATCCTTGTTTTAAAAGAAAGAAAAGCCCATACACCAGAACCTTTTCTCTCTTTCAGAGGTTATTATTCAATTGCCGAATTAATAAATATTTTTTATACTTCCGCTATTATACCGCAGAACAATATTCTGCGCTGTATAATATATCGGTTGTAAACCTAAAACAGTTTAGTTGTATAGCTTTAAAATAACTATAATTAGCCGGCCGACAGTCACAAAGTAAAATACAACCGCGACTACCATATTATGAATTATCACGGATTTCAAGAGATTTTGGTTTGATAACTCATTTCCGTCAAGCAACTCATGACATTCCTTATCAGAAATCACAACAGATTATACCATAGAATATTTGAAGAAACAATCTCTTTATTTTTCCCAATCCCAACTTTTTGTGAAAACCAGCTTATACTCTACTGAATAATGCCGTTTTTGAACGGCATAGGTTTTGGCAGTTGAAAAACCAGCCAAAGCCCTCCAGAATCATTGATTTTGGAGTTCAGCATTCATTGATTGCCGCCTGTTTTCTAAATTGGTCGGGAGTCGACCAATTTAGAGCGGGCATTATATAAAACGCTCCGTCGTATCCGGTTTTAATATTCAAACCGGATTTACGGAGCTTTTCAAAGCATATAAAAAATTTGTTTTAATCTGTGATAATCGCTAAAATATCGTCATGGTCAATCAGCTTCTGATAATCGAGTAAAAGCTTGACTTCATTTCCGACCTTTCCAATGCCCTTGATAAACTTGTTGCTCGTTTTGTTTATCTCCGGCGGAGGTACAATATCCGCGTCGGGAATCGTAAGAACCTCCGATACCCTATCGACAATAAGACCAATGTCGACACCGTCGAAGCATGCCACAATTATACATATTCTGTCGTTATACTCCAGCTGTTCCTTATCGAATCTCAGTCTTACATCCATCACCGGAATTATCCGACCCCGAAGGTTTATAATTCCTTTAATATACGCCGGAAGTCCGGGAAGCGTGGTTATCAGCTGCATTCCGATTATTTCGGTAACATACTTAATTTCCAGGCCGTAATATTCAGTGCCGAGATTAAATGTCAGATACCTTCCGTATTGAGTATCTTCTTCCATCTCAACCAATTCGGGAGCCAAAGTTCTGTTCATATCTCTATCTCCTTTGTATTAATATCCGCGTTTACAAGCCATCTTGTATCAAGTATCTGGCTAATACTTCCGTCTCCGAGCAGAGTGCATCCCGACAGGCATTCGAGGTTCTTTATCCCCTTTAAATATTGAGGAAGCGTTTTAACCACTACCTGCTGCCGTCCAATAAGAGCATCCGCAAATATGCAGCGCTTTCTATCATCCTGTTCTATTATTATCAGTATGCCGTCGTCAAGCTCGGTTACTTTTGTTTCTATATCCCATTGGCTGTGAAGACGCATTATAGCAAGGCACTCACCCCGCACCATTATAAATTCGTTTCCGCTCGTATCTTTGAAGATATTTTTCTTTAAGGGCTTAAATGATTCTCTGATTGCCGTTATAGGTATTGTAAATCTCGCGTTTCCAACTCCGATATTCATGCCGTCGATGATAGCCACCGTCAGCGGTATTTTAAGCATTACCGTCATGCCCTTGCCTTCAACACTGTCTACAGAAACGGAGCCTCCGACAGAAGTAATATTCTGCATGACAACATCCATTCCTACGCCTCGGCCGCTGTACTCCGTAACGCTTTCATTTGTAGAAAAGCCCGGAAGATAAATCATATTGTAAATATCTTTTTCGGTCAATTCTGTTTCGAGCTTGTGTATAAGATCGTTTTTTCTCGCCTTACTCAATATTTTTTCTTTGTCAAGCCCGCGTCCGTCATCGCTGACGAATATCAAAACATCGCTGCCGGCATTTTGCGCTTCAAGGGTAACCGTACCGTATGGCTGTTTCCCGGCTTTTATCCTGTCCTCCATGCTTTCTATACCATGGTCTATGCTGTTCCTGACAAGGTGAATCAAAGGATCAGATATATGCTCAATTATATTTTTATCGACATCTGTATCTTCTCCGATCAACTGAAGCCTTACATCCTTGCCAAGCTTTTTACTCATATCCCTTACTATACGATGCATTTTTTGAAAGGTCGTGGCAAGAGGCACAAGCCTCAGCGACATAACCATGTCCTGCATTTCAAGAAGTATTTTTCTGAGATGAACCGCAGCTTTTCTGAAATTGGTAAGCTCGCAGCCGGCAAGATCCGGATTTTCTACAACCATCGCTTCTGCGATAACTATCTCTCCCATAAGATCCATCAGTTTATCAAGTTTTGATACGCCGACACTGATTATGCTTTGCGGCTGCTGATGATAATCTTTTGCTGACTTATCGTTATCCTCATCTTTTTCGGATTTAACATCGGATTTTTCTACTTTTACAATCGGATCCACGTTTTGGATCTGCTTCTGCTCGTTATCTGCCGGAGCAGGTTTATTCTCATCAGTGAGCTCCATATCGCGAAGAAATGTCGTCTGTTTCAATATAGCAAACAGCTCGTCATATGTTTTTTCTGTTTCTATATGTATGATAAACCCGTTTGTTCTTATCTGCTTGGCGGTTTCATCGTTGTCTATTATATCCGCCGGCTCATAAGTTACCTTATCGGTAAATTCATTAAGCGCCAGAATGATCGAGTAGGCTCTTATATTTTCCATTTCGCAGCCTTGCTCAAAAAAAATAACGGCTTTATATTTATTTATTACAAGAGCTGATTCCGTCTTTGTTTCAATCTCCTCCGTAATAGCTCCGTTTTTTGTTGCGTTTAAAGTTTTTTCTATTCTGTCAACGAGCAGAGCGCAGTCGTTTTCCTGTGATTCGCTGCCGCTCCGTATTCTATCGATTTCTTTATTTATATAATCCATACAAGACAGAATAAGATCAGATATATCGGAGCAATTATACTTTGCCCCGGGGTTTTCTCTTATGTAATAAAACAAATCCTCAACTCTGTGGGCGGTTGTCGATATATTGACATATGACATCATTGCCGCGGAGCCCTTTATTGTGTGCATTATGCGGAATATTTCGTTTATTGACTTCTCCGCGAAGCTCCCGGCTGCTTCTGTGTTGAGTATAATCTGTTCAAGCTGCTCGGTGTTCTGAGAAGTCTCATATATAAACATGTCAACAAGGGAATCATTTGCGGTATTTTCAGACATTTTTATGACCATGCCTTTCATTTTTACTGCTAAGTTTTATGCCTGCTCTTTCAGCTGGTCGCGGCAACCTTCAGAATCGTCTGTGTAATGTGTTCTTCTTTAAACGGCTTTACGATAAAGGATTTCGCTCCGCTTATTATCGCTTCCTTTACCATGCTTTCCTGCCCCATTGCGGAAACCATAATCACCTTTGCCTTCGGATTTATTTCCCGAATTTTTTTCAATGCCTCTATTCCTGTCATATCCGGCATTGTTATGTCCATTGTTATTACGTCAGGTTTGAACTCAAGGTATTTTTCTACTCCCTCTTGTCCGTTTTTTGCCTCTGCCACTACCATAAATCCATTTTTTACAAGTACATTTTTAATGGCAAGTCTCATAAATGCAGCGTCATCTACTATCAGAACATTTATCATATGAAATAACCTCTCCAGTGAATTTTCACGTTTACTTATCCAGGCCGATAATCGTTATATTAAGCAATGAAACATCGTTAAATAAATCCAAGATGTTCCTTTCAAAGGAACCGCCGACATTCAACGGCTCGTCAATCTCTACCATAGGCCTGGTCAGACCTTTAGGGTAGTTTCTCACAACAGTAGCTTTAATTCCGTTACTAAGCACTACTCTTGAGCCGATCGGATACGGCGCAATTTTTTTAATAAAAATTGTAATCAATTCCGGATCAAACATTGTCCCGGAATTTCCAATAATGTGTTCTATGGCTTCGGACGGAGAAAGCGAAGCTCTGTACGGCCTTTCGGATGTCATGGCGTCGTATACATCACATATGGCGATAAGCTTTCCTTCAATGGTCTGTTTATTTAAAGGAAGCCCGTAAGGATATCCGGAGCCGTCGCACCTTTCATGATGCGTTAATACGCCCACGACAGATTCGACAGGAATTTCCCAATTTTTACGGAGATAATCGCCTCCGAGCTGACAGTGTTTTTTTATCTGCTCATATTCGTCATTTGTAAGTCGCCCGGGCTTATTGAGTATATCTTTTGGAATGAATATTTTGCCCAAATCATGGAGAATGGCTCCCATTCCGAGCTTATAGAGCCCGCTCCTGTTAAGTCCTGCCGCAGCCCCGACCATAATTGACAGCGCCGCGACATTTACACAATGATAATATGTATAATTATCGTAAACCTTGAGATCAACAATATTTGCCATTACGTTTGTATCGCTTGATATGTCGTCAATAATTTCGTTCAGATAATACTTGAGCTCGTCATATACACGAACAGCGCTTTCGCTTTTTCTGCTACTGACCATTTCCAAAAATGACGACAGAGCGCTTACCGTATTATCCTTCAATTTTTTGCTTATGATTCCCTTTTCCGGCGATTTCTGAGGATACACATCGGTTATATATAATCCGGCAAAATCGTTATTCATGAGCCTTGTGATTTGCTGTAAAGTCAACACCTGACCCGCCGCAAGCATAAGCTCGTTTTTCGGCCCCCGTATATCGGCGCCGAGAATCATGCCCGGTTTTAATTTGTCCGTTTGTACGAATCTCATTTTTCTCGGTCTCTTTATACTTTTTTTATGATTAAAATATTTCCGTATTTATTTTTTCAAAGCAGGGGATGAACCTTACTTATCCAGCCCCTGCTTTTAAAAATTTCATTATGCTACAGACTTAATTTTATAGCAAGACGCTGTTTACCTAAGAAGCTGGAGAACGCCCTGCGGCTGTGAATTAGCTTGCGCGAGCATAGACTGTGCAGCCTGAAGAAGGATATTATTCTTCGTATATTCCATCATTTCCTCTGCCATATCAACGTCGCGAACACGTGATTCCGCCGATTGGAGGTTTTCTTTCGTGGTGGAAAGGTTGTTTGCGGCATGGTCAAGCTGATTTTGCTGTGCGCCGTAGGTCGCGCGGTTTGTATTCATTTCCGTAATTGTATTTTCCACAAGATCAGTGGTTACATCGGCGGGAGCCGTATTAGCTGTATCTGTCTCAGCTTTCAATAGTGTAAAATTAGTTGTCGTCGCGGCCGCTATTGTAACGGTCTGAGTTCCGTCTTCGCCGTATTTTATTGCAGCGCCTGTAGTAAACACCGCTATACCGTTGAATTTCGTGTTGGTTAAAACATCGCCAATAGCAGTGCCGAGAGCCTTCATTTCAGCACCGATATTATTTTTATCATCTGCGCTGTAAGTACCGTTTTTTACCTGAACAGCAAGCTCCTTCAAACGGACAAGCATATCGGAAACTTCGTTTAAAGCTCCTTCAGCCGTCTGGATAAAGGATACGCCGTCCTCTGCGTTTCTGGTTGCCTGGGTAAGTCCGCGGATCTGGCTTCTCATTTTTTCTGATATTGAGAGGCCTGCTGCGTCATCGGCCGCGCGGTTAATTCGATAGCCGCTTGACAGCTTTTCCATTGAACCATTGGCATTGGCAGTATTTACATTATACTGTCTGTAAGTGTTCATCGCCGAAATATTATGGTTGATTCTCATTTATATTCCTCCGTGAATATTTTTACAGGATTCCATTCCTGTTATTTTATTTATTATTTTTATTTGAGAAGCTGGAGAACGCCCTGCGGCTGTGAATTTGCCTGAGCAAGCATAGACTGTGCAGCCTGAAGAAGAATGTTGTTCTTCGTGTATTCCATCATTTCTTCCGCCATATCAACGTCGCGTACGCGGGATTCAGCAGATTGGAGGTTTTCCTTAGTGGTGGAAAGGTTGTTTGCGGCATGGTCAAGCTGGTTTTGCTGTGCGCCGTATCCGGCTCTTGTCGTATTGACCTCGGTTATGGCATTTTCAACAAGCGTGACTGTTACACCAGCCGGAGTTCCAGCCGCGGCAATGGTCACTTCCGTAAGGTCATTTATTGCCGCAGTCTTGGCATCAAGAATGTTAACTGCTTGACCGCCGTCTTCGCCGTATTTTATCGCAGCTGCCGTATCTGTTCCGGCATTGGTTAAAAGAGCCCCCACAACACCGTCTGCAACATCGGTAATAATTTCCTGAGCACCGAAAACTGTTATTCCGTTAAATTTAGTATTGACATATATATCGGAAATTGCGGTACCCAAAGCCTTCATTTCGGCGCCGATATTATTTTTATCATTTGCGCTGTAGGTTCCGTTTAATACCTGAACTGAAAGCTCCTTGAGCCTTGTCAGCATATCGGAAACTTCGTTTAACGCGCCTTCTGCCGTCTGAATAAAGGATACGCCGTCCTCTGCGTTTCTGGTTGCCTGGGTAAGTCCGCGGATCTGGCTTCTCATTTTCTCGGATATTGAGAGGCCTGCTGCGTCATCAGCCGCGCGGTTGATTCGGTATCCGCTTGACAGCTTTTCCATAGAGCTGTTTGCATGCGAGGTATTAACACTATACTGGCGATATGTGTTCATCGCCGAAATATTATGGTTGATCCTCATTTATATTCCTCCGTGAATATTTCTACAGGATTCCGTTCCTGTTATTTTATTTTCTATTATCTAAGTAGCTGGAGAACGCCCTGCGGCTGTGAGTTTGCCTGAGCGAGCATTGATTGCGCAGCCTGAAGAAGAATGTTGTTCTTCGTGTATTCCATCATTTCTTCCGCCATATCCACATCGCGTACACGGGATTCTGCCGACTGGAGGTTCTCTTTTGTGGTTGAGAGGTTGTTTGCGGCATGGTCAAGCTGGTTTTGCTGTGCGCCGTATCCGGCTCTGGTCGTATTGACCTCGGTTATGGCGTCTTCAACAAGCGTGACTGTTACACCAGCCGGAGTTGTATTTGCTGCATCTGTCGCCGTTGTAAGTGCGAACATAGATGACGTCTTGGCATCAAGAATATTAACGGATTGTCCGCCGTCCTCTCCGTACTTTATCGCTGCTGCCGTAGCTGATCCGTCGTTCGATGCAAGTATACCGCCCGTAGCTGTCTGTGTTCCGAAAACCTTTATACCATTGAACTTTGTATTGACATATATATCGGAAATCGCAGTGCCCAAAGCCTTCATTTCGGCGCCGATATTATTTTTATCATTTGCGCTGTAGGTTCCGTTTAATACCTGAACTGAAAGCTCCTTGAGCCTTGTAAGCATATCGGAAACTTCGTTCAAAGCTCCTTCTGCGGTCTGAATAAAGGATACGCCGTCCTCTGCGTTTCTGGTCGCCTGTGTGAGCCCGCGGATCTGGCTTCTCATTTTCTCTGATATCGAAAGGCCTGCGGCATCATCTGCTGCGCGGTTGATTCGGTATCCGCTTGACAGCTTTTCCATAGAGCTGTTTGCATGCGAGGTGTTGACACTATACTGGCGATATGTGTTCATCGCCGAAATATTGTGGTTGATTCTCATTTTTCATTCCTCCGTGAATATTTTTTCAGGATTCCATTCCTGTTGATTTTAGTTTTAACTCCTATTATTTAAGAAGCTGGAGAACGCCCTGCGGCTGTGAGTTTGCCTGAGCGAGCATAGACTGTGCAGCCTGAAGAAGAATGTTGTTCTTCGTGTATTCCATCATTTCTTCCGCCATGTCCACATCGCGCACGCGGGATTCCGCTGATTGGAGGTTTTCCTTCGTGGTCGAAAGGTTGTTTGCGGCATGGTCAAGCTGGTTCTGCTGTGCGCCGTATCCTGCTCTTGTCGTATTGACCTCGGTTATGGCGTCTTCAACTGCTGTTACCGACACCAAAGCCGCATTGGCGGCTTTCGTAGCCGCATCAGCACCGGTCGTTGCCGCCGCGGTGAGTAATGTCAAGTCGTTGACTTCGCTTGTAATTGCGGAGTTGATTGTAACGGTCTGAGTTCCGTTTTCGCCGTACGCTATTGTCGCCGCAGTACCGGAAGTGACTTCTGCAAGAGTATCTGTGCCTGATTGTGCTCCAAAAACCGCAATTCCATTGAATTTTGTATTAACATAGATGCCGGTAATCGCGGTGCCGAGAGCTTTCATTTCTGCGCCGATGTTTGCTTTGTCATCGTTGCTGTAGGTTCCGTTCTGAACTTGAACCGCAAGCTCCTTTAGCCTTGTAAGCATATCTGAAACTTCGTTCAAAGCGCCTTCTGCGGTTTGGATGAAGGATACGCCGTCCTCTGCGTTTCTGGTTGCCTGAGTAAGACCGCGGATCTGGCTTCTCATTTTCTCTGAAATTGAAAGACCTGCGGCGTCATCGGCGGCGCGGTTGATTCGGTATCCGCTCGACAGCTTTTCCATTGAGCTGTTGGCATTGGCAGTATTTACATTATACTGTCTGTAGGTGTTCATTGCTGAGATATTGTGGTTGATTCTCATTTCATTTCCTCCTTGAAATTTTCATACGGGATTCCTTTCCCTGTATTTAAAAGCCTATTCTGTCTAAGCTTTTCGGAGCTTTTGCTCTTACATTATATATCGTTTATCAAATCGTTTTTTTAATATATATTTTACAAAAAGCGGCGAGCTTATTGCTCACCGCTTTATTTCTTTATTTTTTATCTATTCCTATTTCCCGCAATTTATCTTTTAATATTTCCAAATCGGCCATTCCTTCAGATAATACCGCGTCCATATTGCTTCTCTCGGTTTCTATGACCTCTGTTCGCATTATTTTTATATCAGGCGGAGCCTTAATTCCTATTTTAATCTTATCACCGCTGATTTCGAGAATGGTAATTTTAATTTCATCTCCGGCGGTAAAGCTCTCTCCGGGTTTTCTGCTAATGATCAACATAGCTGTTACGCCCTTTCGTTTTCAAATAATTTGAATCTGACGGGATACTCTCCGTTTTCGAGTATCACCTGCGCTCCGAGCCTTTCTTTAAAATTCACAGCGATCGGGCTTCTTAAATTTACTGTTGAAGCTTTTACATTGCTCGGTATTACGGCGATTACAAAAAAGCACAAATCATCGGCAGTGTCGGCTTTTAGTATTTTTATCATGTCCTCTGGGATATCCGGATTATAATCCTTAATAATATTTTCAGCGGGAAGGATGATAAAACGGGGATTTTCGTTCTCGATCGATTGGAGCTGCATAAAGCCAGATTTATTCCCGGAATTGATTATAACAAAGCTCTTGCTTTCCTCAAAAGCATACACGCCTTTCGGAAATGAAATAATGTCTTCTTCATTTATATCAAGAATGCCATAATCCTTTGTATTTATCATCATATTAATTACCATGATTAATAATCGCAGACGATTAAAAATCTATCCTTATTCGAATTTATTATTTTCCAAAAATCGTAGCTTGTTTCAGCCATCCGACCATCTGTCCACGCTGATTTCAACGGAATATGGTACATATTCTATATTTACGCTTCCGGGATTCCATGAAATATCCAGATCGTCTTTTTTGTAATTTATATCATTATAGCCTTCGGTCCAACTTATTTCAGGCTTCGCATCAGGAATGAATTCCAAAAACAACTGCGGATTTTTAATAAATCTTCCCGAGCGCGCCTCCGCAATTGTCATTTTATGCGGTCCGAGCAGTGCGTTTTTTTCTTCCGCCTTCCGCTCCATGAATTCATATACAGCCTGTTTGCCTTTTTGAACAATTTCCTCGGCTTGTTTTCTATTGGATTTAATTCCTATTGAATCGAAAAACTGCTCGTTGTCGATATTCATTTTTATCGGATGCGATTCCATGGTATAGCCGTTTTTTGTAGTTCTGATATTTATTTCGGCTCGCTTCGATTCGATCAATGCCTTTGCTCTTGTTATATTGAATTTAAGCGAAACAGGATAACTGAACATATATTATCGTAAATAATCAAGCAGAGACGGCTGAAGGATTTTCGTTCCCATTTGGAGACACGCATTGTATACAAGCTCACGCTCGCTGTACATAAGCGCACCTTCGTCAAGCGTGAGAACTTCAAGCTCGTTTTGCTTTTTTGAATCGGTCAATTTTCTGTTTGCAAGTCTGTCATTAAAATATGTAACAAAATTGCTTTTTTCACCTATGCTTACATAATTCAACCTTACATTGTCGGCTATGTCATTTAATTTATCCGAATACTGCTTTATATTTGAGAGATCTCCGCTTTCAAGCTTATTGGCAATATTGCCGAGGAGATTGTAAAGATTATTGGTTATCCCGTTTGCGTCGACTCCAGTGCCGAGAATTTCCGCGCCGGAAAAGGCGATGTTCATTGCGGAATCCGGCGATACCACTCCGCTCCCGTCAATTTTTAATCCTATACCGATATCTATAAATTTATATTCCTTTGAAAACGTGGCTGTATCAACATCCTGTCCTCTGTACAGGAGAGCTCCGCCAACACCGAGCGTAAAAGGCATGGCATCCGTTGCTTCACCGCCGAACATATAATCATCAGAATATTTCGCGTTTGCCGCGCTCATTATTGTCGTCTGAAAGCTTCTGAGCGCATTTGCCACTGTTTTGCGAGCGGAGGGATCGCTTGTCCCGGTAATACCCTGTAATACCTGAGCAACTGCTTCCGTAGTCACATCGTTTATTATTGATATCGTGCTCTCCGCTTCGTCTAAAAGTCCCTGTACATCTGACAGATTATTCTTGTAAACTTCATTTTGGGCAAGGCTGTCTCTGATTCTGAACGCTCTTATTGCCGTGGCGGGATCCTCTGAAATACTCAGGAATTTCCTTTCGGCCGACACTTTTTCCGACACTTCATTGAGATCGGAAAGACTGTTGTTAAGCATTTTCACATAATTGCCAGATATTAGCTTGTTTGTCAGTCTCATATTAACAATACCTCTTGATAATTAAAACGGCAATTAAATAAGTCTTGTCTTTATAGAGAGAAAAGTCCGTACATAAGAGCCTTTTCTCTCTTTTAGCGGTAATTATTTAATTGCCGAGTTAATAATATTCCTATTATTTGCGCAAGCTGATTCAACGTCCGACGACGCCCATTCTGTTGATAATAACATCAAGAGCCTCGTCAAGCGTCGTCATAAACCTCGAAGAAGCCTCAAAGGCTTTCTGATACTGTAAAAGGCTTGCAGTTTCTTCATTTAAAGAAACACCCATGATAGATTCCCTTTGGTTGGATATTGAAGCAAGCACAAGATTGCTTGATTTTGACATAACATTTTTATAATCAAGATCGATCCCTACATCACTCATCAATGAAAGAGTGTAATCGCCGAAGGTGCCATTAAAGTAAGGTGATACACCGGTTATACTATCCATCGCACTGATCATTTTAAGAATATTGTCGTTTGCTCCGTTGTTGCCTCCGATTTGGCTTGCGGTAATATAATTCGCGTCCGCAATCCAGTCATCGGATATGGTAATATCTTTTGCCGCAGTCCCGTCAAAAAGAGGCTTTCCGACACCATTCAATGTATTAATGGTATTCGCAAAGGCTTTTGCAAAATCGTCAAGCGCGCTTTTATAATATAAAACTCCGCGGTATGAATTCTCCCCGCTTGCGGCATAACAGCCTTTGCCGTTTAATACCTCCATAAGTCCGTAAAACGATCCGCCGGTGACTCCGATTGTCGCGCCGTTTTCGTTTTCTATATGTAAATTTCCCGGATCAGCTATAACGGAAAGTGTTGATACAGTATCTGTCTGAGCGTTTAACAGATATGTGCCGCCTGTTTTAATACTGACGGAGCCGTCCGCGTTTTTTTCAACCGAAACATTTAAAAATGAAGAGAGCTGATCCAGATATATATTTCTCTGATCTTCGAGTTCGTTTGTCGTATTTCCCTGAAGCTTTTCCGTCTTCATGGTATCGTTCAAGCCGTCTATTTTACTGAGAAGAGTATTGACATTTTCCACCGCAACGTTCATATCGAATGTCTGCTGTGCGGTTATGGTGTCAAGCTGGCTGTCATATTGATTAAGTGTTTCGGTCACCTTCCGGGCGGATGAACGCACAAGGCTCGAAATTTCAACGTCTCCCGCGTTGCGCGATAGCACCTGAAGATTGCTATATAACTCCTTAAGCATGACATTCAGCCCGTCGGTCTGTGTCTCGTCCAAAATATTCTTGATGTCTGTCATGACTGATGCGCCTTTTGAAAAAGCTTGATATTCAGAATTTGCGTCGCGGTATCTTATATCAAGAAAATTGTCGCGTATCTGCTTTATCCCTTTAACGGTAACGCCCATTCCGACGACAGTATTCGCATTCTGAGATATTTTGTAGCTGTCAGAATTATCACGATTTGCAAATTGATCGACAACCTGTCTGGAATACCCTTCCGTAGATATGTTCGCCATGTTTTCACCGGTCACGTCAAGACCTGTCTGGGCGGCCTGTATCCCGCTCTTCGCTATTTCAAACCCATAAAAAGTTGATCTCATGTCTTCTCCGTATCAGTACTGTCAGGCCTTTACCCGAACAGATTTTTTATACCCGGTTTCTTGATCAGATATTCCGATATGCTCAAGTAAATAAGAAGTGGTGGATTTTCTTACCTCCAAAAGTCTCATATTGAGCATGTTTGCTTTTTTAACACTGTTAAGCGTGTCCGAAAGCTTTTTAAAAACGGGCCCAAGAAGGCATCCGTACTCCTCAGAGCTTTCCATCAGCTCACCGAGCGTTTTATATTTTGAATTTATACAAAGCTTTTTCCTGGCCTCTTCGGTGTTATGACATTCCATAAGAACTGCCTGTTCGTCGTTCATCAGCTTGTTCAAAGCGTCTATATCTCCGGACATCAGAGCTTTCGTTTTTTCGTTTTCCATATCCTGAAGCTTTGAATAATGACGGGAAAGGCTATCAAGCAGCTTTGAAAGCTTTGTCAGATCAGCCGGGCTCATATTATACCACTCCCGTTCTTTTGCCTTAATATTTTTTCCGCGATATCCGAACTGGATATGTTGTATTCGCCGCTTGCTATCTGACTTTTCAGACGCATCAGCTTTTCGGAAGATGCCGGCTTTTCAGCCTTGTTTATCACCGCGCTTACAATGCCTTTGACTTCCGAATGGCTTTTGGCTTTTTCAGAAATAACAAGGCTGTCCTTCTTTGCGCATTGAGCCGTGCCCGAAACGCCATGCCCGTTTTCCGGAGCAAGAGCCTTTTCTTTTATAATGGAATTGTAAATTTTATCTTCTTTGATTTGGTTTATTTTCATTCTATATCACCTCTTGAATTACACAGTCTATATCGGCAATTATTGAGAAAATTTTAGATTTTTATAATTTAACGTTCAGTTTCTGAGACTGTTTACCGTTTGCTCGATTTCATCAGCAGTCTGAACCATTTTTATATTATACTGAAAGCTTCTCTGCGCGCGGATCATATCCGTCATCTCGGATATGATCTCTACGTTTGACTGTTCTTCCGTGTGTACCGTGATTTCTGATTCACTGTCTGGTATAGCTTCTCCCGAATTTTCACTTACCGCATATTTGCCGCCGCCCAATAACATCATTGCCTCCGGGTTGTCGAATCTGTAAAGCGCGGCTTTATATATGCTGTCCGATTCGCTGCCGTTCTCAACTTTTATTTTACCGCCGTCTGCGCCTAGAATATATTCTCCTGATGAAGTCACGAGATAATTCGCGCCGTTTTCTTCAGATAAAAGAAAATTTCCGCAGCGTGTATATGATATTTCTCCGTCATATCCCTTTACCGCAAAATATCCGTCTCCGTGTATGGCCGCGTCAAGGGTTAATCCCATATTGGCCGGAGCGCCATTTTCTGTGTCTCTGTTCACCGCCGAAACTCTGCTTCCGTTTCCGACCGATATATCGCTGCCATTGACAGTTGTGGACATGAGCTCGGAAAAAACAGCTCTTTGAGTCTTGTAGCCCTGTGTGTTTACGTTGGCTATGTTGTTGGCTGTGATATCAAGACTGTTCTGAGAACCGATGGCGCCTGATCTGGCCGAATAAAAACCGTTAATCATAACAATATGTTCCTTTCATCAAACCCTTCCGATTTCATTCACAGTTTTCTGATTCATCTGATCAATTATCTTCACAGCCTGACTGCACGACTGAAAAGCTCTCGATGCTTCAATCATCGATGTCATCTCGCTTATGATATTTACATTGGAAAGCTCAAGGCTTCCCTGTATGACCTTTCCGCCAAAGCCTGCATCATTTCCGGCGTATGAATATGTCCCATCCTGCCGTTTCTGTAAAGCGGTGATATCCTCAGGTGAGATTATATCAAGGATGTCCATATATTTGCCGTCTGACATGATCTCTCCTTGTTCTGAGACGCTTATACCATCAGCTGATCCAATATTTATCCTGCCTTGCTTTCCCATTACAAACGCGCCTGACGAGGCGGTCAGATATCCGTCGGCATTAACATAGAAATTCCCATCTCTTGTCAGACCTTCATTTCCGGACGCATCCGAAACTTTAAAAAAGCCATCGCCTGTTATGGCAAAATCAAGCGCCCGGCCGGTCTGATCAAGCGTCCCTTGCGTTATTAAGGAATAAGCCGAATCGGCGATGCAGCCGTGTGTCAACGAGCCTATCTCTGTCTTTTTACCGTTTGATATTCTGTATGTGACAAACTCATTAAACGCTGATGTCGTCATATCCTGTTGTTTATATCCAGTGGTATTTATATTAGCGATATTATTTCCGGTGATATCAAGCGTTCTTGCGCGATTAAGCATTCCTGTAACCGCCGAATATATTGCGTTATCCATAAAAAATCCTTTCACTGCCGTTACGGCTCATTATTGTAAAGGCAACCTTTAAAAACGCGAATTTTCGTGAAGTTATTAACTCGGCATTTAAATAATTACCGCTAAAGAGAGAAAAGACTCTGGTATATGGGCTTTTCTCTCTTATAAAACACGACTTATTTAGATGCCGTTTTAATAATAAACAGCTTTTGCCGCTATATTATATGTCCATATATTTCTGCATTTTTTCTCTCAGCTTTGAAACGGCTTTGGAGTGAATTTGCGATACTCTCGATATTGTCAGCCCCATAACAAAAGCGATTTCCTTCAGCTTCAGCTCATCGTAGTAATACAACGAGATGACGGTCTTTTCCTTTTCACCAAGTTCGTCAATATACCCTGCGAGCTTTTCTTTCAGCTCCTCTTCGATCAGCATACCGTCTGGAGACTGCGCGTCATCGTTTTCCGTGATATCCAAAAGAGTCATGTCGTTGTCGGCAAGCAGCTCTTCGAATGCCATGACATTAAAGGTCATTGATTCATATCGTATTTTGTTAATTTCAGCTTCCGATATGCCAAGCCTTTCGGCAAGTTCAACGTCGCTTGGCTGCCTTCCGAGTTTATTCTCAAGCGCGTTATATTCTTCTTCAAGCTGCTTGACCCTTTTTCTTGTGTCTCTTGGAATCCAGTCCTTTTTTCTTATGTAGTCAATTATTGATCCTCTTACTCTTATCGAGGCATATGAATCAAACTGTATTCCTCTTTTCCAATCATACCGTTCAATACAGCTGATAAGCTCCAGAACTCCCTGATTGGTCATATCCTCAAGATCGTCGCGGCTTTTAGTAATCGACTGCATTTTCTTAATATTACAGGTTATGATATAGAGATACGACATCAGAATTTCATTTCTGAGTCCGATATCCTTGGTTGCTTCATATCTTTGCCAAACGGAAGCATCAATATTGCCCGTCTGTGCTTTTCTGTAATTTGTTACCACCGCTTAAGCCTCTTTTCTGTATTCTTACGCAGATATGGTTCCCAGTGCTTGAATACTGACATTTGAATTTATTTCGTTGAAAGACAGAACAACTGCGTCTGATGAAAATTGTTCTATCAGCTTTTTATAATAAAATCTGACGATCGGAGAAGTCAGCACGACCACGTCGCCGACCAGATCCTTCATCTTCTTTTCTTCTTTCATATGCGAAGTCAAAAGCTTTTGCATGACATCGGGGGCCAAAGATACATAAGAGCCGTTCGCGTTTTTCTTTACGCTGCTCATAATAATATTTTCTGTATCAGGAGTTACTGTCAGAACCTTTATGTTGCCATCATGCGCGTATTTTCTTGTTATTGTCCTCTTCAGTGCCTGCCGTGTGTATTCAGTCAGTATATCTGTGTCCTTTATCGTCTGCGCATGTTCGGCTATTGTTTCTATGATGGTCTGTAAATCCCTGATTGGTATACCCTCGGAAAGCAGGTTGCAAAGTATTCTGTGCAGATCACCTTTGCTGATCATTGACGGTATTATTTCATCCACAAAATCTTTGTTTGCTTTTTTCAAATTATCAAGCAAAGAATTCAGTTCTTTTCTGCCAAGCATTTCATGCGCGTGTCTCTTAATCATTTCAGAAAGGTGAGTCATTATTACGGAAAGCGGATCTATAACTGTATAGCCGCTCATCTGCGCCGTTTCCCGCTTATCTGCGTTTATCCATTTTGCAGGTATTCCAAAGGCGGGCTCTACAGTATCGATGCCTTCTATCTCATCGGCACCGTCAATAGGATTCATTGCAAGAAAATGATCGGCCAGCACCTCGCCGTCCGCCAGCTTCTCGCCCTTCAGCTTTATAACATATTCGTTTACGCCGAGCTCGGAATTATCCCTAAGTGTAACTGACGGAATAACGATCCCTATTTCCTCCGCAAACCTTCGGCGGAGCATCACGACTCTGTTGATAAAGTTTCCGCCCTTGCTTTCGTCGACAATTGGGATCAGGCTGTATCCCACCTCGACTTCTATCGGCTCTACATTTAAAAGAGTATATATATTTTCGGTGTTTCTGTAAAACTCTGTTTCGCTCTGCGGAAGAGCTTCGTCCGGCTTTTTATCAGACAATTTTTGCTTGTTTCTTAAATACAGTGCCACGCCGGTCAACGATCCGCCAACCACAAGAAGCACCGCTATGGGAAATCCGGGAATCGCCGACATTGTTATCACTATTATGCCGGTTATAAGAAGAACGACAGGATATGACACTATCTGCGTCTTAAGATCCATGCTGAGGCTGTTTTCCGACGATGCCCTTGTCACTATCATACCCGTTGCCGTCGAAATAAGCAGCGATGAAATCTGAGATACAAGTCCGTCGCCGACTGTTGCGACTATGTATATAGAAAGCACCTCGCTAAATGATCCGTTTCCCTGAACCATCCCGATAATTATGCCGCCGATGCTGTTGATCAGAACAATTATTATCGATACTATCGCGTCGCCCTTTACAAACTTTGTGGCGCCGTCCATAGATCCGTAAAAATCCGCCTCTCGCTGAATTTTTACGCGCCTTGACTTTGCCGTCTGGTCGTCTATGAGTCCGGAATTCAAGTCGGCATCGATTGCCATCTGTTTTCCGGGCATGGCATCCAGCGTGAATCTCGCCGCCACCTCAGCGACTCTTTCCGCTCCTTTTGTGATTACGATAAACTGCACGATGACGATTATGAGGAATATGATAAATCCAACTACAGGATTCCCTCCGATTACATACTGCCCGAAGGCTTTTATGACATTTCCCGCGTTTCCGCCGTTTCCGAGAATCAACCTTGTCGAGGACACGTTAAGCGAAACTCTAAGCAATGTCGATATAAGCAAAACGGACGGAAATACGGAGAATTCAAGAGGCTCCTTGATATGCATCGTGATAAGCAGTATTATCATCGACAGCGATATGTTTATGATCAGCATAGCGTCAAGCAGCATAGTGCCCAACGGTATAATAATAAGAAATATTATGCCGATAATAAAAATTGTAAGAATGTTGTCGAATGCTTTTTTCATTTTCGCCTTTACCAAATCCGCGGTTGTTTACGCTTTTTCTTTCTTTAATTTGTATAAGAAAGCCAGGATATCAGCCACAGCTTTATAGTACTGCTCCGGTATTTTTTGATTCAATTCAACGGATTCGTATAATCCGCGCGCAAGAGGTCTGTTTTCGGTTATATATACTCCGCTTTTTTCAGCTGTTGCTATAATTTTAAACGCGACATAGTCCTTACCCTTTGCGATGACTATCGGCGCCGCATCTTTTTTTTGCTCATATTTTAATGCGACCGCGTAATGAGTAGGATTTCTTATGACCACGTCGGCTTTCGGAACCATTTGCATCATACGCATGGCCGATAATTTTCGCTGTATTTCTTTGATCCTGCCTTTTACCTGGGGATCGCCTTCAAGTTTTTTATATTCATCCTTTACTTCCTGCTTTGTCATACGTATCTTGCGCTCGTATGACCACCATTGATAAAGATAATCCGCGGCTCCGAAAATCCCCATTATCACCGCCGTTTTCATTACGATTCCGTATGCGGTTTTCGCGATCCATGTTATTATTTCTTCTGTCTCCGACGCGGGTAAATTAATTATCTGCTTTATATCCGTCTTGATCTCTGTATATAAAACAATCGCTATCACGGTAACTTTAATCAGGGATTTTAAAAGCTCTACAAAGGATTTTGCGGAGAAAATATTTTTAAGCCCAGATATAGGGTTTATTCTCGAAAGCTTTGGCCGGAGCAGACTGAAGGTGAATTTAAATCTTGTCTGAACTCCGCTCAGTATAACGGATATGAGCATTGCGGCGGCACATACAGGCAGAATTATCCGGAGCGTGTCATATACAAAGCCGGTCATAATCCGCGATATAGAATTTATATTAATATTATCGGCTGACAGCGTGGACGAGCAGCCGTTTTTCATTATATCCTTTATTGATCCGTATATGGAAGAAGCGGAAATTTTGATTACAAATACAGCGGCAATAAGCGAAAGCGAGTTTATAACATCCTTGCTTTGAAAAATATTGCCCTTTTTTCGTTCGTCTTCCCGCTTTTTAGGGGTTGCTTTCTCTGTTTTTCCGCTGTCAGTTATAATATCGCCTCCTTCGGTGCCGCCTCAGCTTTTCAACATCAGAATTATGCTTTGTTCAAGTTTTTCAAACATGAAATCGATGGATTTACCCAGGTACTCATAATAAACCGGCAAAACAAAAATAAAAATTATCAGCCCGACCATGAGCTTTACCTGAATGCTTGCGACAAACACGTTCACCTGAGGAACATTGCGCATAAATATGCCCATTCCGATCTCCGTCAGAAGTTCAACAGCTATTATCGGAGCCGCCAGCTTCACGGTCATAAGCAGTATGTTTCCGAACAGAAGCGTCAGATAACTGCCTATTTCCGGATTTACAAGCTCATAACCGAGAGGAAAAGCCATACAGGAAAGCGATGCGATTTTTATCAGGTTAAGGTGACCGTTCTGAGCAAAAAACACCAGCGTCAGCATGATATTAAATACAGCTCCGGTAACCGGCATCGAAACGTTCGTTTGATTATCATAAAGCTTTGACATACCAAGCCCGAGCTGAATATCGCTCATTTCACCGGCCATCAGAACCCAGGCAACAAGCAGATTTACGACAAAGCCCATCACATATCCGATAAACAGCTCTTTGATCAGCATTATTATAAATACTATCTGTGAGCCTATTTCCGGGTTTTTCAAACCGAGCGTCGGTGTTATTAAAACTGAAATAAGCAAAGCCAGTCCGATTTTTATAATGGCGGGTACATTTTTACGTCCGAAAAAAGGATTGAATAGGAAAACTCCTGACATCCTCGTTAATACAAGCAGAAATAATATGTAATACGATGAAATGCTCTCCCACATACTTTAACACCGCAGGCTATACAAGGCTTTGTATGCTCGCAAAAGTTCTGTTGGTAAAATCGATCATAGTCGTATTGAGCCATGAGAAAAGCAATACGAGCATCACTCCTATGGCGACGATTTTGAACACAAAGCTTATGTTCTGCTCATGTATCTGAGTCGCTGCCTGAAACACGGAAATTATTATCCCGATTGCGGCGCTGACGAGTAAAAACGGAGCCGATATCAGAAGCGCGGTCATTACAGTGTCCTTTATTATCGAAATAATATCTCCCTGCGACATTCCTTCTCCTCTATAGACCTTTAATTAAAGCTTATTACCAGTGATTTTATGATCAGATCCCATCCGTTCACCAGCACAAAAAGCATAAGCTTGAACGGCAGCGATATCATCGAAGGGGGCAGCATCATCATTCCAAGTGACATCAAAGTGCTTGAAACAACCATATCAATTATAAGAAAAGGCAGATAAAGTAAAAATCCGATTGTAAAAGCGCGTTTCAGTTCGCTGGTAATGAACGCCGGGATAATTACAGTCGTTTTAATTTCATCAAATGTTTCCGGAGTTCCGTAACCACCGAGATCCAAAAACATATTAAGGTCGTCGTTATTCGTGTTTTTAAGCATAAATTCGCGCAGCGGCTTCACAGCCGCGTCGACCGCCTGCTCCTGCGTTATTTCTTTGCTTTTATAAGGTTGATATGCATCAGTATTAATTTTATCCAATACGGGCGTCATAATAAACAGCGACAGGAACAGCGCAATACCTATCAAAACCTGATTTGGCGGCGTCTGCTGCAGGCCCAAAGCGTTTCTTAAACAGGACAGCACGATTATGATGCGTGTAAAGCTTGTCATCATTATTAAAATCGAAGGAATAAGCGCGATAATCGTGAGCGTCAGAAGTATCTCTAAGGTATCGCTTCCGCCGAGATTCACCGATATTCCCGCGGGCGTGTCATCCGCCGCAGCAGATCCGATTGCTGATGCAAGAGCCATTAAGGCGGAAAGAGATATTATTTTAAATGTTCTCTTTATTTTCATTTAATTTCGCCGCCCCGATCATCCCGATTGTCATACGATTTCGCATCCTGATGCTTTTTCATGGACGGTAATTGCAAAGAAGAACATAAAACATTGAAAAAACCCGTTTCCGGATGTTTGCTTTCGTTCGTCTTCAATGAGTCAGGATCGAGCTCGCAGAGCATTTCCACGCGCTGACCCGTCATGGAAAGCAATAGAGTTTTATCTCCGACCTTTACTATCGAAAGATACGTTTCTTTTCCTATGACAGCTCGTTCCAATATTTTTATGTTTGATCCTGTTCCTGACATACAGCCTTTTTGCTTTTTTGCGAGCCACCTTGCGGTCAGATATGCTCCGATTATCACAGCTGACGCAGCGAGAAGCGGCATTAAAAGAGAATATATGTCATCCAATAATTTTCACTCACCTAATATAATATTTTTATATACAGTCAATTTTCGGGTTTATTGATGATCTCTGTTATCCTGACTCCGAAATTATCGTCTATAACGACAACGTCGCCTCTTGCTATCAGCTGTCCGTTTACCATCACATCCACCGGTTCGCCCGCCTGTTTATCAAGCTCCACAACAGAGCCCTGCCTGAGCGCGAGCACGTCCTTTAAAAGCTTTTTCTGACGCCCAATTTCGACAGTAACATTTAGCTCAACCCCTAAAACAAGTCCGAGATCAACCTGAGATGAAGTGTCCTTGTCTGAATTTTCATCTCCCAGAGAACCAAACTGCAAAGGCGACACATTTTTAGTGCTTTTTGGCGGTTCACGAACGCTTCGTGCCGCCGGCTGAGGATTATTAACGGATGGTTTTTTTGCCGCGGCAGGCGGCTCGGTATTTACCTTGGCGGCAGGCTGCGCCGGAACTCTCTCGTCGGAAAAGGCGGCATCAGGAACCTGCACATGACCTGTGACCGTAGGAATCTCCGTATCCCCCTTATTGTCGGAATCAGACGGGGTATTATTACCGGATTCATCAAAGACAGATGCTTTTTGTATGAGCTCCTTTGTAAACTCAATGGGAAACGCCGTCATAAATTCGCTGTCAAGCAAATTTTCTACCTGTAATTTGAAGCATATACTCACTATGTGATCAGATTTACTCGATGATTGTAATTTTTCCTTTATATGCGAAACATCCAGCGGCTTAGGAGTCGAAATATTGATAGTCGTATTCAGAAACGACGCCAAAGCCGTGCAGGATGAGCCCATCATCTGGTTCATGATTTCTCCGAGCGCGCTTTTTTGTATTTCATCAAGATTATCGTCGGTAATGCTTTCGTCTCCTCCACTGCCAATGAGCAAATCGACAATTTTCTTTACGTCCCTTATGCTCATGATCATGATGTTTGAGCCATACAAGCCTTCGATATATTCTATTTCAACACCAACTGCCGGCTCCAGCTCTTTGTATTCAAGCTCATTGATTTGCACCACTTTGACATTTGGCGTAGTTATATTAACCTGACGGTCAAGCATAATAGATATCGCCGTTGCGGCGGCGCCCATGCTTATATTTAAAATTTCGCCTATCGCGTCTGTCTCGTCCGGGCTTAAACTTGTATTTTCCATAACGTCGTTTGCTTTGGTGTTAATCACGGAAAGGGTTCTCCTTGCAATAATTCTTTTTTATTTTGACGGCTATCTGATTCCTTGCTATGCCAGGTTGACCATAAAACCACTTTTTCCCGTTTACCGTCAATAAAACGGGGCTGTCAATATGCTGATCGAGCTTTAAAACATCACCCGGCTGCAGGTCGAGAGTTTCTTTCATGGTAATTGTAGCCGTTCCCAGAATACCGCACACGTTGATAACAGATTCGTTCAGCTTATCTAATATAGCATCCTTATTCTGCTTTAATGTTTCAGCATCTTCGTCATGTTTTTCGATCTGATCGGAGTTATACGAGTCAAGTATTGAACCTATGTTCAAACACGGAATGCAGCAGGTTATTGTACCCTTGACCGTGTTTATCTTAACATCAAACACAATGACCGCGACTACCTCGTCCATTGCAATCGACTTGATAAATCTTGTATTTGTTTCTATTTGCCTCACAGAAGCGGAAACACCCGGAATATGCGCCCAGGCTTCTTCGACAAATGTCGTCGTTTTCTTGAAAATCCTCTCAATAAGCGAATATTCTATTTCCGTAAAATCCCTCTCCGGTATTTCTCTTTCCTCAATATTGCCGCCGAGCATACGCTCGACGAGAGCAAAGGTTATTGAGTTGGACATATCGAGAAGCATTGAACCTTTTAAAATATTGATATCGATAATTCCAGTCATCATAATATCCGGCAGCGCGTTGTTATACTCGTAATACGGATGTTCTTCCACCGAAGCAACGCTTATTTCACAATAATTTCTTGTAAGTCCGGCAAAATATGAAGCCAGATGCCTCGCGAAAATCTCGTGAATACCGGTAAGCACCTTTTGTTGATCTCTCGAAAGCTTTTTCGGATTTTTAAAATTGTACGGCTTTATATTTTTATCTCCCGTATCAATTTCTTTTTCCGAGCTTTCACCCATCAGTTCATTTAAAAGATCGTCTATTTGATTTTGAGATAATATTTCCGGCATTTTTTATTCCCTTTACAACCAATAAGCGCTAAATGAATTTGGATTTTATTTACGTTTTGATATCTGCTTATTTGCGGTGTTCGCATTTTTTAATATTTTTATTTTGAATTCTTCAATCTTGGTTATAATTTCATCAGGAGTTTCAAGTGCATAATGAGTTTTTCCGTTTGTCATTGTTATCATGGTATCAGGGGTTATTTCAATAATTTCTATAAGATCAGAATTAAGAAAATATTTTTCCTTGTTAAATTTCGTAAGTTCAATCATGTTTTCTTTTCTCCCCGTATAAACGGCATTTCCATATTTCAGGCGGTAATATCAAACGGCAATAGAATAATTTATTATTTATAAGAGAGAAAAGCCCATATATCAGAGCCTTTTCTCTCTTTAAGCGTATCTTTTAATTGCCGCGTCAACAAACCCGCCGGAAGCTGATTTCTTATCTCTTGAGGTTTACAAGTTCTTCAAGAATCTGGTCCGAAGTCGTGATAACTCGGGAATTTGCCTGAAATCCTCTCTGGGCAACTATCATGTCGGTAAATTCATTGGAAAGATCCACATTTGACATTTCAAGTCCGCCGGAAATGAGTGGACCGGCAAGCTTGCCCCCTGCGGTAGTATATGTCGGCACACCTGAGTTCCCCGTTTGCCTAAAATATTGGCTGCCTTCCTGCGACAGCCCGTCAGGATTATTGAATACGGCAATTGCCAGCTGACCCAGAACATCGATAGTCGATGTTTGAGTGTTCATTCCGGTCAAGGTCCCGTCGGCGGAAATAGAAATTTCGTTGTAATTTGAAAAGTTATTAATTTTTATTTTCTGAAGTGAGGCGGCAGTATAGGGAGGAATTGAGCCGGCGGTGATCCCCATGATATAATTATTGTTGGAATCGAGTAAATTACCTTCCGTGTCAAACTCCAGCGCGCCAACTCTTGTATAATTCATATTGCCTGTCGTATCGCTGGTGGTGAAATATCCCTCGCCTGATATGTACATATCAAGAGCTCTGGAGGTCTGCTTATATCCGCTTCTCGTGTTGAGGACCTGTACCGAGCCGACAGCGGCGCCATATCCGATTTGTGATGGATTCACGCCACCCATACCGGCCGATGGCTTGCTCGCGCTTGATAAAGTCTGGTAATAAAGATCGTTGAAAAGCACGCGGCTCGACTTAAATCCCGCAGTATTTACGTTTGCTATATTGTTACCTATAACATCCATCATAGTCTGGTGGCTTTTTAGTCCGGTCACTGCCGAAAACATAGATCTGATCATTTATAGCCCTCCGTAAGCTTTAAATAAATTATTTTTTTAATTGAATTATCGTTTTCCTATACCGCGGTTGCTGCGTCCTGAGAAGTATCCGATGTTTCGGTCGGCTCTATAATTTCCTCTCCGTTGCCCGCTCCCTGTTCGGCAGCTTCTTCATTTGCATTCTCTGAAAGAATGCCGATATCCGTAAGGTCTCCGAGCGCAAAAAAATCGCCGTTCACGTAAAGGTATGGAATACCACCGCTGAAGGTTATCTGTTCCACTGTCCCGGTAACGGTTTTCTTATTGCCGAATTGATCTGTGCTGTTCACGCATACGGGCCTTCCAAGCAGAGAAGCCGCATAATTGGAATTAATGGCAGAGGTCATTTCTTTCATCTGAGAAAGGGATGTAAATTGAGAAAGCTGAGATAGAAACTGCGTATTGTCGACCGTATCGTACATACTCTGATTCTCGAGCTGCGCGGCGATTAACTGAAAAAAATCGTTGATCGACAGCGCATCCACGCCCTTCTTTTCGCTTTCCTTATTACTTATATTTATGTTATTAACAAGCGAGCTTATGGCATCAACACTCATTTTATTACGTTGATTCATTTATCTCTTTGCGATAAATAAATTTATCCTTAATTAAAATATTGATCGGTTATTATAAGCTGTATTTTTATAAAACCGCTATATGAAAAAAGCTGAATAGTATTTTTGCTCTATATTTTGTAGCTTATCGTTCTGTTTTTATAAATAAGCTGCGGCGGAATCCGGTTGCTCGTTTCATCGGATTCATAAAGGTTTTTCCTTTTACCATTTTCATTTTCGCTGCCTCTGTATTCGGTATCTCTACGCTGATGGGAATATGAACCCGTATTGGGATCCGACAGAGTCTGTTGATGCGGCTGAGATTCAACATTAAGCGTATCGATCTTATATCCGCTTGACTCGAGCTCGTTTTTGAGTTCACCGAGTTGAGTGGCAATCAGCTCTTTTGTCATGGCGGTATCGCTTTTGATTCTCATTTCTATTTTTTCTTTTTTGAACGACATTGTCACTGTCACATTTCCGAGTCCTTCGGGTTTAAGGCGAAGCGTGAAATTGTCTCTTCCGGCCGTGATATTATCTTTGACTGAATCAGCGATCTGAATTACCGGGCTTTCTGATGTGTTACCTGGTTTTTCAGAAATTGATTCCGGATTACCGGTGTTTCGCATTCGCTCAAGTGATATAGGTAACGAAAATCCTGTTTCGCTGGACTTTGCTTTCTTTTCCTGTTCAGTATACGCAAAACCGGGATCGGCATCAGTTGATTTGAATTCCTTTTGACCGGCGTTTTCTTTTTCTGATATGATTTTTTTATGTATTTCCGCTGTTCCCGGTTTTTCGTACGCTTGTGATGTTAATGATTCCGAGGTGAGCTTTGATGAAATCTTATTTCCGTTATATATGCGAAGCTCCGCCGGATTCGAATACCCGTTAATTACGGCAGCTGTCTCGGTTTGATCAAGCTTTTTTGCGGCTTCTTCCGATTTAGAATCCGGTATATTTACAGACTTCGTTTCCCCAGGAATGGTATCTGATTTTTTTAACATGGCCGTGCTATAAGCCTGTCCTCCGGACGCAGCCACCGGCATTTTTAATTCCCGCTCAGCTGCATTTTGCGCCGAAACATTTGCTCTTGTCTGCATGAATACGGTTTGCTCTCCATCGGTTTTTTGCTTTTCCCCGGTATCTGCAGGAACCGGTGTCGTAGAATCCGGCAGATTATCGATGGCTATGCTTTCCGGCTGAAAATCAGGAGCACCTTCCGGCAGAAACTCAGGCGGTCCAGCAAATGCCATAGTATAGGCCAAATATTCGCATCCGCTAAATCCGACATTTTTCGCATCTTTTTTCTGCTTGGCTTCTCCTTCGCCGCTTTCATCGGTTCGCTGCCCGCCGTTATCGGAACAATCCTGAATACACTTTAAAAGCGCGGAAAACACACAGTTTATTTCAGTCTCTGCGCCTTCAGGGGATCCTGTCGAGGGAACCGCCGGAATCGCCGGCATGGTTGTTTTGACAGCAAGTTCAGATATAATATCACATCCTTCACTATTTTTCCTCTGTTTTAGGTATTGACAATTGCCGCTTTATTTGCTATGAATTCTTCTATCATTACCTCCTCTTTTTTTCTGACCATAGCATCATATTCAAGAATTGAGCTAGCTTTGAGCTTTTCTATTGTCATTTTATCCTTTGTAACTTCAAGAAGCCTTTCAATCTGCTGCTCAATTTGCTTTCTTTTATCAATCATTTCTGCTTCGAGGCTGAGAAGCTGCTGTTGCTGTCTGCCTATAAAAGTCCTCAAAACGGCAGCTTTTTGCAGTGTTATTCCATCCGCACAGTATTCCTGATATTTATTCTTTGAAAATTCATAATTCTCCTGTAAATATGACCTTTTGATCTCGAGTAAACGGTATTCATTTTTTATATAATTCAGATTGTCTGTTTCCTTATTCTGCAAATGTGTGTCATATTCGAGAACCTTCTCGAGCGGAAAATTGTATTTTTTCATATTCAGCTTCAGTCCTATACAAAAATTTATACAGTTATTTTATGATTTCGTTCATCATTTTATATGTTTGATCAAAACTGAATCTTTCTTCTACGCCTTGCCTTAAAAAATCATTAATCCTGTCGATATTATTAATGGCGTCATCAATTTTTGTGTTTGTTCCGGTTTTATACGCGCCGATGCTTATCAGATCGAAATTGTCATAATAGGCTGAAAGCCGTGAACGTATCGCCGATGCCGTGCGTATATGCTCCGGAGATACTATTTCATTCATTATACGGCTGATGCTCGCAAGTATATCTATGGCCGGATAGTGACTGCGCATTGCCACCTTTCTCGATAAAACAATATGACCGTCTATGATACCTCTTACGGTGTCGGATATAGGTTCGTTTATGTCGTCTCCTTCGACCAGCACCGTATAAATGCCGGTAATAGAACCGTTTTTAAAATTCCCCGTGCGCTCAAGCAGCTTAGGAAGAATGGAATACAACGAAGGTGTATAGCCTCTCGCCACCGGCGGCTCGCCTGCGGCAAGCCCGATTTCTCTCTGCGCCATCGCAAACCTGGTAAGAGAATCCATCATTAAAAGCACATCCTTGCCCTTGTCCTTGAAGTATTCGGCTATAGTCGTTGCGGTAAGGGCGCATTTTAACCTCATCATTGCCGGCTGGTCTGATGTCGCAACAACAAGCACGGTTTTCTTCATTCCGCTTTCGCCGAGGTCTTTTTCGATAAAATCCCTTACTTCCCTGCCTCTTTCTCCCACGAGAGCGATTACGTTTACGTCAGCTTCTATATTTCTGGATATCATACCCATTAGAGTGCTTTTTCCGACTCCGCTTCCGGAAAATATACCCATTCTCTGCCCTTTTCCGCAGGTAAGAAGCGAATCAATTGCTTTTACTCCTATAGTAATTCTTTCACTGATGCGCTCTCTTTCAAACGGATTTGAAGGCTTGTTGTATACAGGATAATATTCGCCGCACACAACGCCCGGTTTTCCGTCGATGATATTCCCGAATCCGTCTACAACTCTTCCGATTATTTGATCTCCGACCGGTATTTTTAAAATATCACCGGTTGATTCGACAATGCTCCCCTTTGCGATGCCGTTAAGCTCTTCATAAGGCATCAGCAATACTCTTTTTTCCTTAAAGCCGACGATTTCCGCATATGTATATGAATTTCTTTTTGAATTATATATCCTGCAGACTGTTCCGATATCAGCATTCGGTCCCGTGCTCTCGATAACCATGCCAACAATATTCTCAATTTTTCCGCTGTGGATTATAGTGTCCGTTTTATCTACTTTGTTAAAATATACATCAAAATCCATATGTCTGATCTAAACGCTCAACAGCGCTTTTTCGATTATATCTAACTGAACCGAGACGCTCGCATCCATAACCGCGCTTTCTGTTTCAACTACACAGGTTCCGCGAGGAGCGCCTTTATTGACGGAAACATCCACTCTGTCAGCTCCGTTTGCTATTTCGAGCAAAGACTCACCGCTTGAAGTCGTAAAGCCGGTCTCGTATTCAGAAACAGTCAGCTTTATCCATTTTTCATCAAATAAATCTTCAACTGCTTTCTTGAATATACCGGTAAAAGCTCCCTCGTCCTCGGAAAGCTCCTTGTTTATTATTTTTTCCGCTATTTGAATGGCAAGCTTTATAATGTTTTTTTCGTTGCTTTTAATTATTTCGGATTTTTTTGTGTCTATATTTTTAAATAGGCTTTCTATGCTGTCCAAAGAGCATTGAGCCTCGCTCAGTGCTTGTTCCTTTCCTTTGCCGTATCCTTCGGAATACCCGATTTCATATGCCTTTTTTAGCGTTTCTGCTGCTTTCTCTTCTGCAGTTTTAATAATTTTTTCCGAAAGACGGCTTGCCTTTTCAATAATGGCATCGGTTGTTTCGCTTACTGCTTTCTCGGTTTTGCCTTCTCTGTTTTCGCATACATAATAAGGCGGGTTCAGGTTAACCTGATCATATTTAACAAGCTTAGACAATTAGCTCATCCCTCCGTCCTCTGGATATGACTACTTCTCCGGCCTCTTCAAGCTTTCTGATCAAAGCAACAAGCTTCTGCTGCGCTTCTTCGACGTCGGATAACCTTACACCATGCAGGTATTTTGCTTCTTCTTCCATTGTCTCCTTCATTCGGAGCGACATGTTTTCATAAAATACATCGGCCACTTCCTTGGCAGAGCCCTTAAGCGCGATAAGCAGATCGTTCGAGTTGGTGACGGCCTGAAGAAATTTCTGGATATACATAGGATCGAGCGTCGTGATGTCTTCAAATACGAACATCTTGTTCCTTATTTCCTCCGACAGCTTCGGATCCTTTTCGCTTAGCTTTTCCATTATGAATTTTTCGGTGCTTCGGTCTATCGTATTTAACACTTCCGCTATGTACTTTATTCCGCCGATCTCGGTCGTGCCCAGAGACTCGCCTATCGAAAGCTTATGCTCTATCATTTTTTCGATATCCTTGATAACCTCAGGCGAGGTGCTGTCCATCATGGCTATTCTCTCTACCACATCTAGCTGGACTTCTCTCGGAAGCTCACTCAGTATTTCTGAAGCCTGCTCGGATGTGCAATATGAGAGGATCAAAGCAATGGTCTGCGGATGTTCATTCTGAATGATGCTTAGCAGATGCTTGGGATCAGCCTTATAAAGAAAGTCGAATGATTTCGTTCTTAACGATTTTGTCACCTTTTCGATAACGCCGGCCGCGGTCGTACTGCCCATTGCTTTCTCAAGGACGGCCTTTGCGTACTCGATTCCGCCTTCGGTTACTATTTTTTGCGCGAGGCAAAGGTTATAAAATTCATCCATCGTGGACTCAACGGACTCAGCCGAAAGATTATCCAATGTGGCAATTTGAATTGTAATCTGCTCAATTTCATCCGGATGCAGGTATTTATAAACCTTGGACGCATAATCAACGCCCAGAGAAAGCACGACGGTTGCTGCTTTTTTCAATGATTCTGATTTTTTAACTCTTGAAGTCGTCATTTTGCGTCATCTTCCTTCATCCAGGATCTTAACAGCTGCGCAACAATTTCAGGATTTGACGCTGAAAAGTCTTTAATCTGTTTTTTAAGTAATTTTTCCCGCGTATCGCCCAGAACTATTTCGCCCGGAATATCCGTTACTTTTTTGGGAGCCGCTTTTGAGGCTTCAGCCATTATTTGCTGCAGCTTTTTGTTTTTTATTTTTCTTTTTATTACTGAGATAATAATTATCGACACAACGATAATAAATAAAGCAGCGCCAATTATCACATACAGCATAAGCTCATCGATGCCCAGCAGATCAGCTATGGTTTTCGGATTATCCTCCGCGGGTTTTTCTGGCTCTTTATCAGCGGAAAGAAACTGAGCATGCGCTATCGCAACCTTTTGTGATGATATGCCCGTACCGTATGCGATAAGCTCACGGTATTGTTCTTCCGTCTCCTCGGAAAGATCGCTTTTATTTATCATTACAGCGACAGTCATATCCTTGATTGTTCCGCCGTTGTCAATTATCGTCTGTATCATGCGATTTACCAGATAATCAGTCGAACCGCTTGCACTCGCGCTTGAGCCGGATTCAGTACCGTCATCCTCCTTGTATGTCGGAGTTCCGGTATTCGATTCCGTTCCGGCCGCGCCTTCCGCAACCGTTCCGCCGTTTGTGCTCTTGTTATCAAATTCGCTGTGTGAAATAATCCCACTTTCTCCCGTCACAGGAGTGTAAACGGTTTCTTCCTTTGATTTCGTGGTGAAATCAATTACAACGTTTGCTGAAACGCTTAATCCATTTTTGCCAAGTACGGGCTCAAGCAGGGAAAATATTTTATCTTCATAAAGCTTGTTTATATTGTTTATCAGTTCAAGCTGAGTATAAGCCTCGCCGATTCCAGGTTCGTTGTTATTGTTTAATATCGTGCCGTCGCCGTCGATTATCACTACATTTTCAGCGCTTAACCCGGAGACGCTTTTCGATACAAGCGCTTCTATACCTCTGATCTGTTTTGAAGAAAGCTGCGCCGACGGGCTTAAATCAAGCACAACCGATGCCGTCGATTCGGTCTCATCCTTTTTTAACACGAACGAGCTGTCAGACGATATATTCAACGTTACAATTGCGTTGTTGACTCCGTTTAAGGTTTTTATTGCGTCCTGAAGCCTGTCCTGAAGCTGAAAAATCAGATATTGCTTCTTTTCAAAATCGGTTGTAATCAAGCTGGATGCATTTGTGAATAAGTCATATGAAAGCGAATTTTTCGGATATCCTTCAGCGGCAAGCTGCATTTTCAAAACAGCTTCATCCTTATATGGTACCAAAATTGCACCGCTCGCGTCAACTTTATAGTCAGTATTCAATTTGTCGAGAATCTGCATAATTTCCGCGCCTTCAGATGATGACAATCCTCTGTATAAAACTGTATAACTGCTTTTATTTAATACTGCGGCGACAATAACGGCTCCGACAATGACAACCGAAATAACCGATATAATTGTTATACGCTTTTTTTTACTCATTTTGCCAAAATATCCGCCTATTTGGTTAAAAAAGCCTGAAATCGACATATTCATACTCACATCGCACCTTCCAACCATATTTCGATATACTTTAGCTGTTTATATGTTATATGCAATTTCATCTATAGCGTAATACGCATTATTTCATTGTATGCATCAAGCGCCTTATTCCTTACAGCCACAAGCGTTTGTACAGCCAGATCTGCCTTTGCGGCGTCTATTGTTATATTGTGAAGCGCATCCGAATCGCCCAGGGCAAGATTGATTATATCCGAATTGACAGTTGAATTCGTTTCTCCGACCGCGCTGATAGCTTTGCCGAGCAGCTCCTCAAACGGCATAAAATCAGATGAAGAAGCATCTTCTGATTTATTTATATTTATACTTTCAATAAACTGTGACGTGTTTATCGCGGATATTGACATGATATGCCCTCCGTTTTTTGATTATTTGGTTATTAAAACGGCAATTAATAATGCCTTTTATGCGAGACACAAATTGCCGTATTTATTAAATTAATACTGTCTGCGGTGAGATATGAAAATTCCATCCTGCGATAATTTACTTTCCAATGTTTAAAGCCGCGGATGCCATTTGCTTGATCGCGTTAAAGGCGGTAATGTTCGCCTCATACGATCTTGATGCCGACATCATATCGATCATTTCTTCCAGCGTGTTTACATTGGGTATTTTTATATAACCGTTTTCATCGGCATTTGGATTCTGCGGGTCGTAATCCAGCTTATAATCGTCATTATCCTCGACAATCGCAGAGACTTCAACTCCGGCCAATGAGGAGCCAAGCTCATTTTCAAAGCTATTCACATCTGACTTTTCTTTAAAAACCACAAGCTTTCTTTTATATGCTTCCCCAGACTCGGTTTTTGTCGTACTTGCGTTCGCAAGATTCTGAGCTATTACTTTCATTCTGAGCTTTTGAGCAGTAAGAGCCGATCCGCTTATATCCAGTGTACGTAAAAAAGCCATTTTATCTCTTCCCTTCATTTATTACATATTTAAGCCTGTTTATCTGAGAGGTCAGTGAGTTCGCAAGATATTCATATTGAAGCTGCTCTTTAGCAAGCTCGATATTTTCCTGTTCCAGATCGACATTGTTTCCGTCTTCCTTCGCTGATGTCGATTTGTCTTCGGAAATACCGGGCATTATTTTATATATTTCAGAGACAAGCTCTTCTTCGCTTCCCGTTTTCGAATCAAGAACAGATTTCAACAAATCCTCAAATTCTACCGATTTCCTTTTATATCCAGGGGTATCGTGGTTTGCTATATTATTTTGCGTAGCTTGTTGTTTGTACCACACTAAATCCAGACTCTTCTGTAGCAGAGCAATATTTACGTTATCTGCAGCTGCGCTCATTTGTACTTCTCCATCTTACTGTAAATGTTAAATAATGTATTATTTGGTTCAATATTATTGTCAGAATTGAATTTAAACATTTTATAAAAACACAACGCATTTTTATATAAATCAATCTTGAAGATATAAATAAAATATTTATAATCAATTATTCATCAAGATGTTATAAATTGTAGCACATATTTATTCTTTTTTCAATACCTTATAACATAATTTTTAACTTATTCACGAATTATTTCATAAATAGGTTAATATTTTTTCACATTTGACGAAATATGATATAAGATTAAAAAGTAATGACTCTCGGCATATTCCCAAATGCGGATTTTATCGACATATATTTATACTTTTTTGTGATACAACTTTATTTCATATCTCTTCGCTTAGGCATAAAGCAATTCAAAATTCCGGTCTGTGAATTATATCACAAGCTTAGAATTGGAAATCATTGTTATTTTAGTACTCAAGCAGTTATTAAAGCATAATTAAAAAGACTACAACACAACTTATGCTCAGCAATACAGATTAACAACAATCAACATATTACAAGTTCCCGACAACTTTTCCGGTTTTCCGTATTTATTTAACGCGGCAATTATATGATTACCTCTATAAAGAGAAAAAATGCTCCAGTATGTAGGCTTTTATTTCTTATAAAAGTATTATTTAATTTCCGTTTTAATAACAGAGACCATACGCAATTCGTCCGCTCCAATCTCTTCTGCATCTGTAACTATAACTCGCAAAGCGATCAAATGAACTGCCGACAGTGCCAAAGAAATCAGTAAATTCACATCCAGCCTTGGCTATTCTATTCACGGAAGAACACTTTAAACATAAGGCTGAAAAAGAAAAGGAAGGTAAAAAAATGAAATTCAAAAGTATTATGACCCAATTATGCGTATACATCTCAGTCTTTATATTATGTATATGCGTAATTTTCTGCTTCATAGCCACCAATCTTTCTCAGTCTGCGTTGACAAATTCGCTCAACGAATCTCTTCTTAAAATAACCGAACAGTCATCCGCGGTGGTAGCAGAAAGAATTAAAACATACTACAGTGAATTGACCGCTCTTGCGCAAAACGAAATATTTTACGATCTTACATTGAATAAAGAAAAGATCATCACGCTTTTAAAGCAGGTAAAGAACGATGAAGGCCATCTGGATATCATGGTTTCAGATATTCAAGGCAATACATTTTCGGCCGATAACGTAGAAACAAATATTTCCGATAGAAATTATTTTCAGGAAGCGTTAAAAGGTAATAACTTTGTTTCCGATCCAATTCTCAGGAACACCGATAAAAAAATGATAATGGTGTTCACTTCTCCGATAAAAAACGCATCCGGAAACATTATCGGAATAATAGCAATAGTCAGAAGCGGACACGAGCTTTCGGACATATTGAGTAAAATCACATATGCCAAAACCGGTTATGCATACGCAACAAACAAAGCCGGAACAGTAGTCGGACATCAAGATGCTTCGCTTGTTGATTCATTCTACAACACGATTAATGAAGCAAAAACAGATGCAGATATGCAACAGCTGGCCGATCTCACACGCAAGATGATGTCCGGCCAAAACGGAACAGGCAGCTATAAATATAAAGGTGTCATAAAGTATCTCGGCTATTCGCCTATTGAAGGAACAGAATGGTCAATCGCTCTTTCGGCTCCGCATGAAGAGGTTTTTGCGGAAATCAATTCTTTGACTTTGATAATGATCCTGTGCAGTATCGTTCTTGTAATCTTAGGTATCATAGCCGCCATGATATTGGCCAAAGGCTTTCAGAAACCGATAAAAAAACTTGTCGGAGTTTCGGAAAGGCTCGCGAAAGGCGATCTGGACATACAAATTTCGCTTGACAGGAAAGACGAGCTCGGAACGCTCGCAAATACTCTTCTTACCGTTTCAGACAATATGAGCGAGCTGCTTTCTGATATAAGAATAGCTTCCGAGCAGGTGGCATCGGGCGCCGTACAGATTTCAGAATCAAGCGAGGAAATCTCGCAGGGCGCGACCGAGCAGGCAAGCTCTGTCGAAGAACTTACAGCGGCAATTGAGGAAATCGCATCGCAGACCAAGCTTAACGCCGAGAACGCCGGAAAAGTTGATACCATCACAAAGGAGTCAAAGAAGGTCGCGGAAATTGGCAATGAGAAAATGAAGTATATGCTCAAGGCAATGGATGATATCAATGTTTCATCAAAGAGCATTTCGAAAATAATAAAAGCCATAG